>DATCAX010000303.1:0-4692 GCA_036512375.1 Candidatus Angelobacter sp.
TTCAAAGTCAGCGGCAACGCCGTCATAAAGATCACCCGCCACGAATACCACGTCCGCTCGAAGTGCCACCAACTTGTTTACGACGCGACGCACAAAGCGAATATTACGCACGTGGCCCAGATGGAGATCGCTAACCAGGGCTGCCGTTCGTCCACGCCACTGCGGAGGCAGGTTGGGCAGCGCAACCGTGATGCGTATCACACGAGGCCATGCCGCGTTCAGCACTCCATAAAGACCAGCCACGGCAGCTACAGAGAAGGCCGCATCGGCGATCCATGCCGGGCGCCAGTCTAAACCGGCAGCGAGGCTCAGAGCATAAACGGTCCAGCTTGCAGCCGACGCAAGCATGAAGAAGCTGGCAAATCCCAGCCAGATGGCAGAGACCAAATACCAGAAACGCACCAGCCGATGATAGGAATACCAGCCGCGCAGAGACGCCGCCACAAAGCTGACGGAGAGCAAGGCGAATGCCAGCTTGACTTCCCACGATGTGGTCCATCCGCCCCAGAAATGGGCCGCCGTGGCGTATACGAACCAGTGCGCGAGAAAAAGAATCGCTTGTACGATGCTGACAAAGACAAAGAGCCGGGATCGCAACCTGTATGAGTCCTTTATGAAGAGAGAGAAACGGCCACAATTGGGTCTGTAGCGTTAGATTGTCCGGACGTTAACCACGATTCACAAAGCGGCGGTTGAGGCACCTCACTGTTTGGCCGGTTCTATACGATTGCCCTCACCACGCCGCCATCCACGCGTACGGCCGCGCCAGTGGTGGCAGAAGCCTGCTCGGATGAAAGATAGACCACCATGTTCGCGACTTCTTCATTCGTGGCAAACCGCTTCAGCAGCGATGACGGGCGCATGGTGCGGAAGAAATCTTTTTCCACCTGCTCAAAGCTCTTGCCAGATTGTTTGCCCACCTGCTCCACAAATTTTTCCACGCCTTCTGACCGGGTTGGGCCGGGCAGCACGGCGTTAACGGTAACGCCTGTACCGGCAACCGTCTCGGCCAGCCCGCGGGAAACCGCAAGCTGCGCTGTCTTGGTCATTCCGTAGTGAATCATCTCCGCCGGAATCTGCACGCCTGACTCGCTGGAAATGAAGATGACGCGTCCCCACTTGTGCTGGACCATCCCGCGCGTATAGTGTCGTGCCAGCCGGACGCCGCTCAGCACGTTGACGCGAAAGAAGCGTTCCCAGTCTTCATCAGGAATATCGAAGAATGGCTTGGGCTCGAAGATGCCGAGGTTGTTGATAAGAATGTCAGCTTCAGGCACCTGGGCGATCAACGTTTGTGCGCCTTCATTTGTGCCTAGATCAGCGGCGAGGCCTGTTATGTCAGCTTTGGGAATAGCTGCATGGATCTTGGCAATCGCTTGCTGTACCCGCTGTTCGGTGCGCCCATTTACGATGACTGAGGCGCCCGCCTCCGCCAGCCCCTGCGCGATTGCATGGCCGATTCCAGCAGTCGATCCCGTCACAATCGCGGTCTTGCCCTCAAGCTTGATGATCATTCCTTTTCATTTCCTTTCGACTACCAAAAGATGCCGCGGCGGCGAGAATAGATTCAGATCACGTTATCTGCTTTCAAATCGCAGACGGTGCGGAACTAGTGATTAGGTTCCCGCTCACTCCACAAACATGCAATCGCCGTAAGAGAAAAATCTGTATTTTTCCGCGACGGCATGTGCATAGGCCTTCAACACATTTTCCCGCCCGGCAAATGCCGCGACCAGCATCAGCAGCGTGGATTTAGGCAAATGGAAGTTCGTAAGCATGGCGTTGATCACGCGGAATTTGAACCCAGGATAAATAAAGATATCTGCTTCACCCGAACCGGTGCTTACTGTGGCTGTGTCCGCCGAGTTTGAGGCATTCTGGGAAGCCGCAAACTCAAGCGTGCGGACGGTCGTGGTTCCGACGGCGACCACCCGTCGCTTCTCTGCCAAAGCCCGATTGATCTGCGCGGCCGTAACTTCGGAGATCGAAAAGCTCTCACGATGCAGCTTGTGATCTTCCACATTTTCTACGTGTACCGGCTGAAACGTTCCCAGGCCCACATGGAGAGTCAGCTCGGCGATCTCTATTCCGCGTTCGCGTATGTCGGCAAGAATCTGCGGCGTAAAGTGCAGACCCGCGGTCGGCGCTGCCACGCTGCCTGTAGCTTCTGGACGGGCGTACACGGTCTGATAGCGTTCGCGGTCTTCCTTCCTGTCTTCGCGCGCGATATACGGGGGAAGGGGAACGTGTCCCAGTTTCTCTACCACAGCGAAAAAGTTGGCTACTGGATCGAATCGGAGGGTGCGTTCGCCAAACTCGCCACGGCCAATCACTTCTGCCGTCAATTCGGCCGCATACTCTGACGCCGATAAACCTGGCCGATCGGCGCCGGATGCAGACCCAACATTTGTGGGCGCTGCGGAAGCGGTGGCCGAATCCGCTGTCGAAAAGAAAATCCTCTCTCCTACCCCAATCTTCCTGCCCGGACGCACCAGCGCCTGCCACTCGTACGGGCCTGTCTGGCGGGTCAGCATTACCTCAACACGGCCATGCAGGAAATCCCGCGAGGCCGGATTATTAGGGCTGATCGGCTGCGCGTGCAGGCCGGCACGGCGTCCATAAAGGCGGGCGGGGAAGACACGGCTGCTGTTTAAAACCAGCAGGTCGCCGGGGCGGATCAGGCTGGGAAAGTCAACGAACTTTCGGTCTTCAAAGTTGCCGGTCGAGCGCGAGAAATGCAGCAAGCGGGAGCTGCTGCGGTCCGCAAGGGCTTCCTGCGCGATCAGTTCTCCCGAAAGGTGGAAGTCAAAGTCAGAAACCAGCACCAGCTAGATTATAAGACTTACGGAAAGAATCTTCGGACATGGTTGGCGCCTGCCGGCGAACTGGAACAGTTCGCCGGGTGACTACAAACCTGATTTTCAGCCCCAACAAACTGAAAAGGCGGCCTGCTGGCGGCCGCCCTTATTTTCAAAATGTCTAGTGTCCTACAGCACCTGCACGTTCTCTGCCTGCCACCCTTTGGGGCCTTTGACGACGGTGAAAGAAACCGCCTGACCTTCTTTCAAACTGCGGAAACCATTGGACTGAATGGCGGAGAAATGTACAAAAACATCTTCACCGTTTTCCCTGGAGAGAAAGCCGTAACCCTTTGCGTCATTGAACCACTTTACTGTTCCTTGTTCCATGTGTAATACGCATTCCTTGTTTCTGAAATTTGCGCCTTTTCTGAGGGTGGTGCAGGCAGGTTGCAGGGGGTGCATTGCTGCTGTACAACGCTTTTGAAATAACGCAGCGGTATTATACCCTCGAAAATCCTGAGTTGTCCCCTCTAAAATAAGACAGAGCTTAGAATCCTGTAACCAACGATATGATACCTTGGCATGGGGACGTAAATGATAGTAGGGACTGGAGTTGACATCGCCGAGGTCGACCGGATTGAGGCCGCAGTGAAGCGGTTTGGAGACCGTTTTCTCAAGCGTGTCTTCACCCCGGCCGAAGTTCGCTATTGCCTGGGCAAGCCCAACGCTGCCGAGCGCCTGGCGGCCCGTTTTGCCGCCAAGGAAGCGGGAATGAAAGCTATTGGAACAGGGCTGCGTGGCGGTGTTACCTGGCAGGACGTGGAAGTGCTTCGGATGCCCGGTCAGCGTCCCGTTTTAGCGTTTCATGGCAAGGCGGCCGAATTTGCCGCGAGGCTCGGCTGTAAGCGCACACATCTCTCTCTTTCCCACACCGCCGACCAGGCGATTGCGCACGTGATCCTGGAAAGCGATTAGCAATTTTTTGCAAACAATCCAGTCTATGAGACCCTTGAAACCGAATGAGCCAAACCGCTGCCGTCGCTAAACCACACACATCGCAAAATCAAATGCCTCTCCGGGCCGTAATGCTGGCCGTGGCGCTGGTCAGTCTTTCCAGCCTACTTCTGGAATTGGCGCTCACGCGCCTGTTCAGCGTGGTGCTCTTTTATCACTTCGCGTTCTTTGCCATCTCGGTAGCGCTTTTGGGCCTGGGTTCTGGCGGCGTTTTTGCTCATATCAGGCAGGAATGGCTGGCGCGGTTTGATATGCGCACCCTCGGCGCATGGCTGTGCCTGCTGAATTCAATCTTCATTCTGGCGTCGGTTGAAGTGGTGCTGCATACTCCGGTCTCGTTGGAGGTTACAGGCAGGAACTTTGGCAAGCTGACTATCATCTACATGGCGGCTGCGGTTCCCTTCTTTCTCACTGGACTGCTCTTCTCCATGCTCTTTGCCCGGTCTTCCGACCATATCCCGCAACTTTATGGTGCTGATCTTGCCGGTGGTGCGACAGCCTGCCTCGCAGTTGTACCTCTGTTGAACTTTATTGGGGCGCCCAATGCGCTTCTGCTCGCGTCAGCCTGCATGGCCGTGGCGGCTACTTTGTGGGCTGACCAGATCAAGCTCCGCCGCGCGGCCTACGCTCTGGCTGCGGTTTTCGTGCTGCTCATGGCCGCAAACTATTCCGGCAAGATCATCGACGTCATCTATGCCAAAGGCGTTTTTCGCGATCCTAAATGGGTCGAGTATTCCCGCTGGAACGCCATCTCTCGCATTGAGGTCAGCACACAGCTTGGCGGGCGGTACGTTGTGATTGACGCCGACGCCACAACTGCCATCATGAACGTGGATCCAGCGCGATGGGAGCAGAATGGCGCTCCCACGCCGATGCA
>DATCAX010000304.1:0-2636 GCA_036512375.1 Candidatus Angelobacter sp.
TCTGCACCACGTGGGGAGTAAAGGACAAGCATATCTACCTTTTGCATGTACTCCGCCGGCGCATGGATTACCCTGCGCTAAAGCGTGCGGTCGCGGAACAGGCGGAGGCACATCATCCCAAAGAAATCATCATTGAAGACAAGGCATCCGGCACACAGCTGATTCAGGAGTTGGTCTACGAAGGGATCCATGGCATAAAGCGATACGAGCCGACGATGGACAAGATCATGCGCCTGCATAATGTCAGCAGCACAATTGAGAATGGCTTTGTCCACCTTCCGGAGAAGGCGGAGTGGCTGCCTGAATACCTGCATGAACTCACGACTTTTCCCAAAGGGAAACACGACGACCAGGCTGACTCGACCTCCCAGGCTCTGGATTGGGTCAGGCAGGGCTATTGGGGACCCGGTATGGGAATCTTCAATTATTATCGAATAGCGCATGAAAAAATGATGAAAGAACAAGGAGCGCGTTAATCATAATTTACGTTCAAAGAAGCACGATCCGTCAGAGGGCTGGGCATAGCAGCCTTCGGAGCGGCGTACTTTCTCCTGCAATCAGCGCTCAAACTCTGGCCTGACTCGGTCTCTTTATTCTTCTGATCTGCACTACGCTGCTTTTCGGTGTCTGCTAATAAGCCAATCAATCCGAGGCCGGCCAAGCATGAATAGGCGCTTGTCGCCGCAGCCATGTAATGAGCCGGTCCGCAACCGGTACAAGCTTTCGTACCCTATATCTACCCCCTTGGGGAGAAGCCCTGGAGCCGGCCCAAGGCGCGCAAAGACATATATAGGCATGGCAAATGTTGAATTTCTTCGAATACTAGTTGCTTTTCATCGCCCAACGAAGCTATAGACACGACCGGCGTACAACGGCAAAAGCGCCCTGCGAAAACCCACCTTCATTGGAGGCGACAATTGGCTGCACCTAAGGGCACACACTCGCGCAAGAAACGCTCAAGGCACTTCACTTATTTTCCCCAAGTTAAAGGCAAGATTGTTGAGAGTGTCGAAATTGATGCTGACCTGAACGCAATCACGATTCTGTTTCAGGACAAAACCGCACTCAGTTTTGATCTGGAGCCTCGACTTACTGTATTCCCTGAGTTGTCGGACTGGAAAACTGGAAATTGGCGGGGAATCAAACGATGGCGAGCAATTCACAGCAAAACATCGATGGTGTCATGGCCATAAATCAGACCCCGCGGAAAGGCGGACTTTTATTCGGTGGCCTGTGCTCCGGTAGGATCTGTTTCGCCGCGCTGCGAGATGGATGATTGGGGCACAATCCGATAATATTCGCTCTGCGCTGGAAAACGACTGCTTGAGTTCAAGGCCTTGAAGATCATTTCACGGGTATCGTCTCCGCTCATAGGCATTTCAGCAATTAGGGTCTTCGGCCCAACTTCATTCAGATTCGGGACGACATGCTGGTGCCGCGAGCGCCGGTTTGCCATATCGCGACAGCAACCACCTCCAAAATAAGATAACGCTGGAGCGGATTTGCTGGCTGTTGCCAGCAGGCTGACGTCGCCGCCATGTAACGGCGTGAGTGGCTCCTCTTTGATGGTGACAACATGCAAGTTCACGTCAGACCGAGGGCTGACAACAAAATCAGCAGGTACCCCACCTGAACTGCCCACTTTCTTATAATCGGCGCGAACGTCGCAGACAAAAGCATTCAGCCGACAGATATCGCGGCGACTAAGAACATAGTGACCAATAGTGCGAGTAAAAGGATGAAGCGGAAGCTGCCTTCTGCGTGCACGCACACTTGTTGAAGGTCATGGGTGATTGAATTGCTGATTTCCAGTCAGCAATTGAAACAGCTAGCGGCGACTCTGAGAGAGGACAGCCTGGAGCTCAATCGAATCAATAACTTCAGTATCGCCCGTCATCCGACCGCGAGCGAAGGTTATGGTCCAGCGACGACAGCATTTCCCAGAAGAGGACTTCTGGGGCATCTCGGCGATTCTTTCGAACAGGATTGGGGGAGGGAGTTGCCAAGCCTGGCTCGGAACTAGGTGCTCCACCCAGATTTCCTCTTGGAAACCCTTTAAAATCAGCGGCGATCGCTTGTTGCGGGTGTTGAAACCTGTTGAACCGTGAGGTATTTGCAGCCACAAAATCGCCTACAGTGCCCAGACTGGCCGGCTTCTTAACGTCCGGTAAGGCACTGATTTTCCAAAGGATGTTTCCGGGTTGAGTAACTTCCACAAAGGCTCGTATTGATAAAAGACCTTCGCATACTTGGACTGATCTGTCTTTGGTCTAGCGTCCCAAGGACGCCAATTATTCTTGTTGCCAGTCGAAGGGAGTCCACCGCCATTCCCGTTATAAGTTACATTCCCGGGAGCGACCGTGTTCACGTGACTTTTGATTCATGGGGTGTCATGCCGCCACCGCACACGAGTGTTTGATTGTTTTCGAGAACTCAGGCTGTGCCTTATCGTCAGTGCGTTTGCTAGAGATCTGCACGCAATGGCGCTTGGAGAACTCGCCTAATCTGTAGCCGCAGAATTGCCTATAACTGGAGCCGCAAATGGTAGCAGAAAAAAAGTCACGCAAGCGTCAACGTCAAAATCCTTCCAAATCTTCTAAAACAGGTTCAACTCCGATCAGAATCGCTAAAAATGA
>DATCAX010000305.1:0-2741 GCA_036512375.1 Candidatus Angelobacter sp.
CGTCTTTCCCGCCGGGTATTGCAACTTGCCAAATGCAACTTCATCGGGCAGCGAAAAATGCAGCTGCGTCGGAATCAACTCTTCCGTCAGCGGATGGCTGGAATTAATGTGGTACGGATCGTGAACATGAAAGTTGAACTGTACGGGCGCGGAGTGTCCGGGCGAGACAGCGACGTTGCTGGCAGAAACAAAGTCAACGAAGACGCGCGTCGGCGGAGCGATTGTTTCCTGGGCTCCTGCTTTCTGCACGTACGCCAGCTCAGCGCTCAACAACCCCACGCACACAACCAATAAAAATAGACGATAAAGTTTCATTCCGCTCCTGGATTACTTGCCCGCCAGCGCCCGCCTAATCCCATCTTCGATCACCGCTTCACCGGCCAGGCCAATGGTTTCATCCACCACTTTGCCTGAGCGATCAATGTAATACGTCAGCGGCAAGCGATCGACTCCGCCATAAAGGTCGCCAACTTTTTCCGTGCCTTTCAGCACAACATAGTTCACGCCCATCTTGTGGGCAAAGTCGGCAATCTCTTTGTCGCTGGTGTCATCCATGGCCACGCCCACAATCTGCAGCCCTTCAGGACCATATTTCTTTTGCAGGTCCACCAGCCACGGCATTTCGATCTTGCAGGGTCCGCACCACGTCGCCCAGAAATTCAGCAGAACGGCCTTCCCACGGAAAGAAGCCAGACGAGTGGCTTTGCCGTCTGGAATACTCTTCAATTCAAAGACCGGAGCTACAGTGCCCTTTGGGGGATCGCCCATTCCCTGCGCCGTCTCCGGTGTGCCTTGCGCATTGGTCGGATCGGGAGGCTTGCTTGTGCGCTTGCCCACCAGCAGCAATGCGGTGATGGCCACAACTACACATAGAACGACGATGACGTTTCGGTTCAAAACAATTTCCTCACAACGTAAAGCGGTTTAAGAATCCAAGATAGCTGGAAAGCACGGTGAAGTGGCGGGTAAGAATCAGCACGCCCAGCACCATCAAGAGCACGCCGCTGCAGACTTCAAGAGTATGCAGGTGCTTGCGGAAACGACTGTAAAAGCTCAGAAACCGATCAATCAACAACGACGTCAGCAGAAACGGCACAGCCAGCCCCAGCGAATAAACCCACAGCAGCATGATGCCCTTGGTTACGGTTTCGGCCGAGCCCGCCATAATCAGGATGGCGGAAATAATCGGGCCCAGGCACGGCGTCCATCCAAAGGCAAAGGCAAAGCCAACCACAAATGCGCCCAGCGGTGACTTGCCGCCTTTCACCGAATGCAGCCGCTTGTCGGCATAGAGGGCCTTGATCTTCATGATTCCCGTCAGATGCAGGCCAAAAATGATAATGACCGCACCGGCCACCCAGGTCAGATATTTCTTATATTCCCGCATCAGTTGTCCCATGCTGGTGGCAGCCGCGCCCAGCATCACGAAAACCAAGGTAAAGCCCAGGATAAACATGATCGAGTGCAAAAGCACTGTATTCAACAGCTTGCGGTCTTTGGTCTGAAGCTCTTCCACGCTGGCGCCGGAAATCAGTGAGACGTATCCGGGAACCAGCGGCAGCACGCACGGCGATAGGAATGACACGATTCCGGCCAGAAACGCGGTAATCGGAAAAGGTAATGAGGACATAGGCCTTTCTCAAAACTATAAGACGAAGGATGTCCTTCATTGTAATCTGGTTACAGTTTTTCTTATAGACGGAAAATCGCGCGAAAGAGCCCTGCCGAAGGCGGGAACCGCCTCGTCCCACATTACTTTAAAAGCGCGGCCGCCAGATTACAGATTGCTCAACTCTGTGACCGGCTTTTTCTTGGCTGGCGCTGTCTTCTTTTCCGGGATGGTGTCATCGATGATGATCTTCTTTACGCCCTGATCGGTAATGATCTGGGTTGGCTGAGAAGACGACGGTTGAGAAGAAGCGGCCACGCGCGACTGAGTCTGCTGCTGCTGCTGAAACGACTGTTGCATTGGCGGTGCGGAAACCGCAGCGCTTGGCGCTCTGCCGTGATTTTCCCACTGCGCTGAGGCCTGCTGGATATAACCTGAAAGCGAGCGGCGGACGCGCGCCAGCGCCGAGTAATCATCCACCAGTTGCGCGGCTTCGCTCTTTCTGCCGGCAGCTTCACTGGCATTGATGAGCGAATCCACGGCTTCACAAACCAGGCTTACATCGTCATAGAGCTTGAACGTGGTGGACATGCTGCCGCGGGAATTCTGTACGTTGTGGATCAGTTCCGGCAACGCGTACCGCAGGTTGCGTTGCAATGAAGTTGCGGACTGCTGCGCCTCTGCCTGGTGCGCTCCGCCCTTCAGAAAGCCGGACTTCCACCCGGATTTCCATTTCTCCACGTGCAGGTTGGCAATGTCACTCTGCGTGGCCTGTGAAACGCGGTCCAGGCTGATCAGCGTCGAGTTGAGGTCGGTGCGGCCTGTGTCCGCCACCACTGCCTGGGTGCGCTGCGCGCCGCGCGACTGCGCAGACAGGTTGTAACCCAGGGCAAACATCATTACCAAAATGGCTGCGGTGGAAATCAAGACTTTGGCGGCCAGACGATTCTTCATTTGCAAAACTCCTCGCTCAATAACACTGCTCAATGACACTAATGACACTAAGGATAACGTCATTCGGCCAAGGGCAATGCATTACTGAGGGACAGGGGAACCACCGGCGGGAGTATTGGGACGTTCGGGGGTGTTTTTCCGATCAGTGTCATCCGTGTTGATCAGTGGTAAGGTTTTG
>DATCAX010000306.1:0-6149 GCA_036512375.1 Candidatus Angelobacter sp.
GACAAGAACCCCTGTTACGGGTGCAGGAATCTCTGCATCGACTGTTTCGGTAGATATTTCAAATAGCGGTTCGTCTCTTTGCACTTTTTGACCAGGTTTTTTCAGCCACCTGGTCACAGTACCTTCGGTGATAGATTCGCCAATCTGAGGCATCAGAACATCGGTATGGAAGCCTCGTCTTACAGAAAGTCCTAAATTAGGAGCCAGGGTAGCTTTCCTTTGGCGGATTGAATCTAGCTCAATTTTGAGCAGTTTTAGCTCCATGCTGAGCATTTCATTTTTTGTGCTCAAGTTTTCTGCTGTCTTTAACTTCTGTTCCAATTGTCGGTTTTGAACCTCAGCATTTTGCAGATGCCTTACTAATTTCTGATTCTCTTCTTCTTTTAACACGAGTTGTTTTTTTAGCTCATCAATACTCGTCCCGCCAAGCAACTTTACGATCTGGTCCGCTGTCGTTTCGTTGAATGGAATCGCCTGCAGACTCCTTAGGAACAAAGGCAACTGGGAAACCGCGTAATTTCCCATAACAACAGGCACTAATCGCCGTACCCCATTCTGGTAACAATGATTGAAGAAGGCCTGATACTCTCTTCGCACCCATTCAGAAGACATCGATAAGGAAGAAGCCATGAGGATAAAGTGCCTGCTGCGCTCCAGCGCATTTTCAATCGCCAGAGACCAGGAATCGCCGAGACTCTGCTTAAGCGCAGCATCAGACCAGAACACGCGAAGCCCATTAAGCGATAGCTTTTGCCACACTGGCCTGACTTTTTCCTGATCTCCACTCGCAAAACTTAAGAAGATGTCATAGTCGAACATATTCAGCAGGTCACACTATCTGCATACCTTTAAGTAGCTCTGGATACTCTGATTCATAAACTAGGGCAATTTTAGTCTTTTTTCGTCTCCTGCACTTCAGCCGCGAAGCTGCCTCGCGCGACGCGAGCGGAAATTTGCGCGCCTTTGGCGAGCTTGGTTGCGTCTTTCACCAAAGCACCACGTTCATCGAAGACCAACGCGTAGCCGCGTTCCAGAATTCTGACGGGTGATAGCGCCTCGAGTTGTGCAGTGAGCTTCTCCATTCGTGAGCGCCGCGCCGCCAGATGCGATTGGAAAGCGTGAACCACGGCTTCCGTGCCGGCATTCAACTGGCTCCGTACCACGGCCAGTGATCGCCGGAAATCATAGTGGCGCACCCGCGATGCAGCGATATCGAGCCGGCGATGGTAGTCGTGCAGCAAGCTGCGGTAGTTGGCTGCAAGCCGGTAGGAAAGCTCATCCAGCCGCTGCGCCCGCCGAACCATCAGGTCTTGTATCCGCGCAAACGCGGTGTGCTGAGAAAGTTCCTGAAGATGGGTGCGCGCCATCAGCAGCCGATAGCGGGTGGCGCGCCCCAGCCGCTGGTGAAGATGGGCCAGATGTTCGGCGAGGCGATGCTTGGACTCGATCACCATCTCCGCCGCAGCGGAAGGCGTGGGCGCGCGCAAGTCGGCAACAAAATCCGCGATGGTGAAATCGGTTTCATGGCCGATGGCGGAAATCACCGGCAACGTGGAAGCGAAAATAGTGCGGGCAAGCGCTTCGTCATTGAACGCCGCAAGGTCTTCGATCGAACCGCCGCCGCGCGCGATGATGATTACGTCAACAGTGTTCGCACGGTTGAAATGCTTGATGCCAGCCGCGACTTCCGCCGCCGCCGTCTCGCCCTGCACCTGCGCGGGATAAATCTGGATACCGACATTCTCATGGCGGCGGGCAAGAATGTTGAGCATGTCCTGCAAAGCCGCGCCGCGCGGAGAAGTTACCAGGCCGATGCGCCGGGGCAATGACGGAATGGGCTTGCGCTTGGTGGCGTCAAACAAGCCTTCCTGCGCCAGCCGGGCTTTGAGCTGCTCAAACGCCACTTGCAACGCGCCGGCGCCCACCGGTTCCAGAAATTCCGCGGAGAGTTGCAGCTCGCCGCGCGCGTCATAGATGGTCACTCGCCCGCGCGCAATCACTTGCATGCCGCTCTCGGGACGAAAACGGAGCAGCCGGGCCTGACTGCGGAACATGACGATGCGCAGTTGCGCATCGCCATCTTTCAACGTGAAATAAAGATGCCCTGATTCCGCTGGGCGATAGTTGGAGATTTCGCCTTCCACCCACACGTCGGTGTAACCGCGTTCAACAGTCGTTCGCACGGCGCTCACCAAATCAGCAACGCGCCAGATGCGGCGCGTGGGCGCCTGATCAAAGGTGAAGCCAAGTTGGTCGGCGAAGGACATAAGACGAAGTCTAGCAGAGAGTCAACTAGCGATGTCCTCGCCCGAACAACCAGAACAGAAGCGACAGCACCACGCTGATGACGATGCACGTGGTGAGAGGGAAGTAGAAGACGGTGTTCTTGCCGCGATAAACAATGTCTCCGGGAAGGTGGCCCAGCGGCAGATTGAAACGGCCTGCCAGCAGCAGCACCGCACCAGCCACGACGATGGCGCCACCGAGCACCAGCAGCAGTTTTCCCAGATCAGTCATTGGACCTACATGAATGCGGCGCTGCCATCACTGTTCTTATGCGGCTTTCTTTGCTGCCCCTTCGTCAAGTTTGGCAGCCAGCACTTCAACCTTTTCGATGGAGAAAGAAGGGAGCCGGAAGCAAGACGCCGCCGGCTCCGCTTCGGATGTTATTTCCAGTATTGGTCGCGCAGCTCGGTCTGCTTGCTCACCAGCGGGATCTCCTGGCCCTGAATGAAGACATGTTTCACATCCGTCTTCACGTCGAGAGGGTCACCGTTGGCGACGACGACGTTGCCCATCTTGCCAACTTCCAGCGACCCCAGGTCCTTGTCCACGCCCCACATCTGCGCGGGGTTAATGGTCATCGCCTTGAGCGCTTCCTCGGGCGACAGCCCAAATCCGACCGCGTAGCCGGCGGCATAAGGCAGGTTGCGCGCCTGGTGGGAATCATAAGAGGCGAAAGCAATCTTGACGCCGCGTTTGGCCAGCTGCGCGGGCATGCTGTAAACCGCGTCATACCGCTCAGACTCTTTTGGCTGTTCGTAAATGGGACCGACAATCACCGGCAGTCCCGTAGCGGCAATCTTGTCCAGCAGGCTGGCCGAGTGAGTGACGTGATTCAGAATCACTTTGAGATGAAACTCATTGGCCAGTTCGAGCGCCGTGAGTAAATCGTTGGGCTGCTCCGCTGCCAGTACCACAGGCTTCTTGCCGTGAAGATAGGGTAGAAGCGCTTCGAGTTTCAGGTCGCGCTTGGGAGGAGCCCCGGCCTTGTCTTTTTCTTTCTCGTCAGAGCCAGATTTTTTCTTGTCGTAGGCCGTGAGTTTCTGGTCGTAATCGAGCGCGTCAATGAACGTCTGGCGCAGCTGTGTTGCCATGCCCATCCGGGTGAAAGGGAACTTGGCGGTTTCAAAGCTCTGGTTGCGGCGTTGTGCGCCGGTGAAGTTGAGCGGCATGGCGATGTCGCGCACCGTCAACATCTCCGTGGCGGAAGCGCCAGCCAGTTGAATGAATGAATCTTGTCCGGGTAAGGTGTCGCCGTTCGCAGGAGCAACAATGGCGTTGGTGATGCCATTGATGCGAGTGACCGGGATCAGCGCCGTCTCCGCGTGGAATGCGTCATAGACATGCATGTGCGGCATGATTTCGTCGCTCATCTCGATTTCATCATTGGTCATCCGTTCGGCCGAAATTTCTGTCAGGCCCAGATGAGTTTCTGAATCGATCAGGCCGGGATAGACCGTCATGCCCGTTGCGTCAATTACCTTCGCGCCAGAGGGGATCGCGGTCCCGGGGCCGCCAACCGCGGTGATCCTTCCGTTGTGCATCACAACCACGCCGTTTTCTATGACGCCGTGTGTGATGGTCAGCAGCTTGCCGCCTTTCAGTGCGATGGTTTCATTGGAAGGGGCTGTGGCGCTTGAACGGGCAGGAGACGTAGCAGCATTCGACGATTTAGGTTTCCTGGTTTGCGCACCAACGCTTTGCGCAGCAACAGCCGCAACAAGGAGCAACAGTATGAAAAGTTTGTTCAGCATGATTACTGGACCTCCTTGTAGTGGGTAAGACCGAGACCGGGAAGCGACCGGTCAAAGTAAAGGTCGCCGTCGATGAGCACTTTATCGACTAGCGCGGAAGAAGAGAGCGGATAGCTGTTCCAGATCGAGATGTCGGCATCTTTGCCAACATCAATCGAGCCTACACGCTCGTCCACGCCAATGATCCATGCTGGATTCAGCGTGATGGCCTTGAGCGCCTCGTCTTCGGTAAGGCCGTAATGGATGGCCTTGCCAGCTTCCTGATTGAGGCGGCGAGTCACGTCTTCTGAATCACTCTTGAGCGCAACGCGCACGCCTTTGTGCGCGGAGATAGCAGCGTTCCACGGAATGCCGTCCCATGCTTCATATTTGAAGCCCCACCAGTCAGGCCAGGTTGCGATCGCTACGCCATTGGCGGCGATTTTGTCGGCAACTTTATACGCCTCAAGCGCGTGATGGAAGGCGCGGATCTTGTAGCCGAATTCCTTGGCCATGGCCATCTCGGTGAGGAATTCGTCGGCGCGGTAGCAATGGATCTGCACCAGCAGCTTGCCGCGAAGGATGTCGGCCAGGGCTTCCAGCTTCAGGTCCTTCTTAGGCGGCGTGGCGTCTTTGTCGTTCTTCTTTACCTTGGCGTCGTAATCGTCCCAGGTGCGCATGTACTCGCGGGCTTCAATGAAGGCCGCGCGCATTACTTCAAAATTGCCCATGCGCGTGGAAGGAAGCTGGTTCTTGCCGCCATAGACACGCTTGGGATTTTCACCGCTGGCGAACTTGATAGACTGCGGCGCACCGGGAAAGATGAGTTCATCGCGACCGAGACCGTACTTGTGCTTGATCACGATGGCCTGGCCGCCAATCATGTTGGCGGAGCCGTGCAGTAATAGCGACGTGGTAACGCCGCCGGCCAGCGCGCGATAGATCGCTTTGTCGTTGTAATCAAAGGCGTCACGCATCATCATGTGCGGCGTGATCGGGCTGGTAGGCTCGTTTACGTCGTCATCGAGGGCGATGTGGGAGTGGGAATCGATAAGGCCGGGCATCACAAATTTACCGGTGGCATCGATCACCTTGGCGCCAGCGGGCGCATTCACGCTCTGGCCCACAGCGGCAATCTTTCCGTTGTGAATATAGATGCTGCCGTTCTCGATCTTGCCGTGGGTCACCGTAAGAATGGTCCCGCCTTTGATGACCACGTCGTTATGGATGGCCGGCGTTTCCGGCGCGGGCTTCTTGTTGGGCGTGGCATCTTCAGTGGCTGCGTTGGCTTTGGATTCAGTTCCGGGAGTGGCTTGCTCCGGGCTAGCGGGATTCTGCGATGCGGGCGAAGGCTGCTGCGTGTTCTGGGGCTGCTGCGCTATGGCAAAAGTGCTTAGCACCCAACACAAGGTCAGCAGCATCACGCGGTGCAAATGAGGGCGATGCAACATGGTTTTGAACTCCGAGAGGGAAGGAATGGAAGAACCCGCGATTCTATTGGAGCAAATAGCAATTGGCAATTAGCAATTGGCAAGTGCATTTCGTCCCACGCCGAACGCTGACTGCAGGGGTGCTACATTACTCGCATGCGAGCCGTAGTCCAAAGAGTTAGCCGCTGCCGCGTGACCGTGGAGGGCAACGTGGTCGGCGAGGTCGGCGCGGGCCTGCTGGTGTTGCTGGGTGTAAGCAAAATTGACGATGAGGCTGCGGCGGACTACCTGGTGGAAAAGATCATTGGGTTACGCGTATTTGAGGATGCTGAGGGAAAGATGAACCTCTGCGTGCAGGAATCAAGCGGCGCGGTGATGGTGGTTTCGCAGTTCACGCTCTATGGCGATGTGCGGCGGGGCAAGCGCCCGTCGTTTGACGCCGCGGCCCGTCCGGAAGAAGCAAAGCGGCTCTACGAGTATTTTGTTGGTAGAGTCCGCGCTGCCGGTCTGCGCTGTGAGACCGGGCAGTTCCAGGCCATGATGGAAGTCAAGTTGGTGAACAGCGGGCCGGTAACTATTTTGCTCGATTCGGAGAAGCTATTTTGATCTTAGCTTATTTCTTGATTGACGCTGCTGGCTGGACCTGGATCATTGTGATCGCCGGGCTGGTGGTTGGCGGTTATTTTTTTATCGACAGGCTGAT
>DATCAX010000307.1:0-5318 GCA_036512375.1 Candidatus Angelobacter sp.
TAATGCGTGTTAACGATCCAGCGGATGGGAGCCTGGGAAATCTTGCGAATCTCATCCAGCAGCTTGCGGCCTTCCTGCGCGTTCAAACCTGTATCGACAACAAGAATTCCCTGATCGCTAACGAGAAAAGTTGAATTAGCGCTGGCATTGTTGTCAGAGATGTAGGCATAGAGGTCCGGACCAATCTGATGGACGGAAGCGGCAGAACTGAGTGTGGAAAGGCATATGGCAATACAAAAAAGGACCAGTGAAAAAGTTTGCTTATTCAGAAGCATGTTTCACCGGTAGGCCACGATGAACATCCTGCGGAATGGGAAAAGAACTTTTCCCTGGTCGTTGGGACGGTAAGCTTCCTGAATGCCTTCCAGGCAAAGTTCTTCGAAAAGCTGCCGTTGCTCGGCGTCTGGCAGCCGATCAAGGTAAGGACGCATGCCGGTGCTGCGTATCCAGTCGAAAACCGCCGTGGGGCCGTCCATCACGTGTTGATACTCAGTCTCCCAGATATCGACACGGCTGGTGTGTTTGCGGAGAACATCGTAATAAAAAGCGGACGGCTGAATGGTAAACGTACCCGGCACCGCGGCCATGGCCTTTGCCCAGCGGGGATCGCCGGTGAGCGCAGCCTCTCGAATTACCGAGTGGGCAGGCGAATGAAAGTTGTTCGGCATCTGCACCGCAAGAGCACCACCCGAGGTTACGCCATTGATCATGCCACGGAACAACGTGGCATGTCCTGCCACCCAGTGGAACGCCGCATTGGAAAAGATCAGATCGACCGGTGGCTCCGGCTTCCAGGTTTCTATATCGCCCAGAACCCATTGCCATTCAGGATGTTTCGCCCTGGCCTGGGCCAGCATCTCGGATGAATTATCCACGCCGGCGGTAGCCGCATGGGGCCAGCGCTGGCGCAGCTGTTCTGTGCTATTGCCCGGGCCGCAGCCCAGATCGACAATGCTGGCGGGTGCTTCCAAGTGAATTTGCGCAATCAGATCGGTCGCCGGCCGCGCGCGTTCGTCGGCATACTTCAAATATAGGTTGGGATCCCAGCCGGGCATCTGCTCAAGACTTTAACTGCGAGCAGCAGAGAGAATCAAGGCCGCTAAACCGGAACCACCTTCGCCTTTTCTGCCTCAATGGCTGCAAGCATGGCGTTGTCCTCAGCAAATTTGAACCATAAAGCGCTGAGCTTCTGCGCCTGCTTTTCTTCAGCACGCGCCAGACTTTCAAGATCGGCCTTGGTTACAACTTGCAGCCCTCGGCCCTCGAGAAACTTCTGGACCTCTGCGGCGCCGAAGCTGCTTTCACGAGCTGTCTCCAGATACTTGAGCACGTGCACCGCTCCGACTTCAGCATCGTGTCGCGCGATACCGACCAAACCGTCACTGGCCTTGCGCGCCCAGCCAACGGCATACATTCCGTCCAGGACTGTGCCGCTTTGCGGATCAAACAACTCATACGCCGCGCGCTTGGGATCGCTCTCATCGGGATTGATAACGTAGCTATCACGATGGTAAGGCAGGCCGACCGCCGGATCGGCTACGTCACCGATGGCAAAAATCATAGTGTCTACATCAATGTCCGCAAATTTCTCAGTGGCCTTGCAGACGATGCTGCCCTCACGCTCCAGAAGAACATTTTCTGCGACAGTGAGCCGGTCAATGCGGCCACCGTCATCGGCATGGATGGCCTGCGGCGAACACAGGAAGCGGAAGCCCAGGCGAGCCTTGCCCTCCGGGTGCTCTGTGGCGGGCGTTGCCAGGACTGGGAAAGTCTCCTCAGCGAGTTTACTTATGTCCTGGCCGATGGCGGAAAGCTGTGGCTGGATGCGGCGTAGTTCCTCGTCAAAGACCCTGCGATCCAGGAATTCCTCAATGTAGTCGAACTCTTTTTTGTCGAACTTGGCTTCAAACGGGCCACGGCGCGCGACAACAATGACTTCCTCTGCCGTCTTGACAGGTGAATCAATCAGGAGCCAGCGCGCTATATCCACCATCACATTGCCCATGCCGACGATCGCAACCCGCTTGCCGGTTGAAAAATCGCGGGAAGTAAATGGCGGGAGCAGGTTGTAGCTGTAGACAAAATCCTTGGCAGCGTAAACTCCTGTGACCTCTTCGCCGGGCAGGCTAAGCTTCTTTGTTCCCTGCGCGCCAACGGCAAAGACTGTTGCTGAAGGCCCGAACTGCTGCAAATCAGAAACGGAAACCGCAGACCGGCTGGACACCGGCACGTGGCCAAAATAGTGCACGTTGGGCAGGCTCAAGACCTTGGCAAACTGCTTGCGCAGCCCGACTTTCATCTTGTCTTTGGTGGGATAGATGCCGTATTCAGCAAGGCCGCCGGGCTTGATGTCGCGATTCAGGATGATGACTTCATGGCCTCCCTGAGCAATTTTCTGGGCAGCAAACATCCCTGCTGGTCCCGCGCCAACAACGAAGACGGTTTTCAAATGCTTCCTCCCAGGAGTGCATGCGGCGCTGCAACTGCAGAACAAACACAGCTTGTTGACGGATTTGGCCTGAGTTTCAGATGCGGAAAGCCTTCCATATTATCCCTTACCACCAACGCTTATGCTTGCCCAAGTTTCATTCATTGGAGAAATTTTCCGACATGGGAATGCGAGTCGAACAAAGGTTATCTTCGGGCCTCCTGTCGCAAGCTCTTAGCCTTTTGCTGGCCCCATCGGCACTTCTTCGGTCCTGATGGTGGGCCCGGCAGAAACCTGCTGACGCAGATTGGGATCTAGCTCCAGAGCTTCCAGGATGGCACGGGTGACGCGGTTATCGATCTCACCAGCATGAGCCAGGTCCACAGGGTAGCGAATCACTACCTCCAGCGAGGTTTGGGTGAGATGCAGCCGGCTTTCGGGGGAAAAAGCCGCGAGGGTGGAATTCAAGGACCGTTCAACGCTGCGCCTCTGCACTTCCATTGTGTCGCGATATTCCGCAAAGACCTTATTCACCGCTTCTATCATGTGCTGCTCCACCTGGCGATAGTTGCCCTTGGCGTCAAGCGTGAGTGTGATCTCATGCCACAGGAAGTTGGTTCCCGGGATCTGCTTGAACATGCCCGAACTTGCCTGAAAGACGACAGCATTGGAAAAGGCGACGACGCGGCCGGTGGGAAGAGGGGCCGGACCACTGGTGATTTCCATTAACTGCAGCCGTACCAGGCCTATATCAACCACGTCACCCGTGACGCCGGCAATGTTGACGCGGTCTCCCACGCGGACGCCGTATTTGCCAATAAGGAAGAAATAGCCGGCGATTGAGAGAATGACATTTTGCAGCGCCACAGCAATGCCCGCAGTCATCAAACCGGCAAAGGTAGTCACGGCGCCAAGTTCGCTGGCAAAGGCGGTCGCTATGATGATGGCCGTCAAGCACCACAAAACAATCCGGCGAATCAGCAGAAACTGGTAACGCCGTCGCACGTCAGGCACGTAACGAAACGTTGCCCGTTTCCACACTTCTGACACCCCCAGCACCACGCCCAGGACCAGTGCCAGCACGGCCAGCCGCAAGAGCAATCCCTTGAGTTCAGCCTGGTATTGACTGTCAACGGCGCTACGCCAGCTCATGGTCGTCCGCTTGTAGATATCCAGCAAGATTGACTGTTTGCCCAGCGGAAGCAGACTGGCCGAAACCTGCTTGAACTGCGCAGTGAGAGCGTCGAGATCTTTTCTTTGCTGTGCCAGCACGGTTGGATCCTGGGAATCGGGCTGACCAGCCACCTCGTCGCCTTTTTGCGTAAGTTCTCTTACCTTTGCCATCAAAGGCGCGCGTAGATTTTTAGAACTCTGAGAGAGCGCATCCGTCTGACGCAGGTTGTCCTCTAACGAATGGAGCTTGCGCCGCAAAGAAAACAGATCCGTCGCCAGGGCCAGAATGCCGGTAGGTGGTTCCTTGCGTTCACGAGAGGCAACCACGGTTGGTGAAGCGGAACTATTCGCGGCTGAGTTCGAACCGGCCTGGTCCTTGTTTTCGATAGACGCGACCGGCACGGTGCGCGCCAGTTCTTCTACTTGGGAGAGCAAACTGCCTGAGCCCAGGCCGCTCGAAGCCGTACCAGTGGCAAACTGAAGCATATTGCGCACAGTGTCACGGCGAGTCTGGAACAACTCCAGTTCACCTTCAGTTTCTGAAATTACGGCCTGCAAAGTGTTCCGCTTTTTGCCTGTGGCAGTTAGAAGTTGCTGGTGAAACCCATCCAGTTCCTTTTGCAGAGACTTTACCTGTTGATCTGCCTTAGTCGCGGAATCAATCAATCTCTGGTATTGCGAAGTCGCCGGGGAATGTCCAATTCCACCTGCTCCCGTCTGGCCGGCCAGTGCTTGCGCACGCGCCCGGGCAAAGTCAAAAGCTAGCCGGACAACCTGATCGGCAGCCAGCCGGCTGTCATTCAGAAAAAGTGCGTCGCTCGGTTCGCTTACAAGCTGCTGCTCAGTGCTTAGCTGTCTTGACCATACGATGGTCTGGTTGAGAAACGGAATGATGTCTTCGGCGCCGCCCGCCTGTGCGGCCTTTGTGTCCGTGGTAGGAGCCTCGCCATCGATTTGCGCGCGGCCGGAAATTCCTCCAAGCAAAAGACAGACCCAGAGGATCAAGAAGAGCTTTCGAATTGCGGGAACCTTGGCCCGCGTGATTACTGGCATATCTTTGAAATTGTATTTGATAGGCAGGCGCAGCTGCATCTGGATGGCGTCGATCGTCCAGGAAATTTCGCGAAATAGGCAATAAAAAAGGGTGTTCCGATGAACACCCGTTATAACTATTTTCCCTTGTGAAATTCACGGAGACTTGGCTCCGCGAGTCTGCTACTTTTTCTTCTTTTTCTTGGCTGCTTTTTTCTTGGTTGCCATGAGTTGAATGCCTCCTTAAGAAGATTTAGTTGCTTTGGAGCCCGATCTCACTTTTTGAAGCCCAACGAGTTGTACCGTTGAATGCTTACACACAAGATATTGAGGTACTGATGTTGCAATGTCAACAAAAAAATGCGGGGATTATCCCCTTGACACATAAACGGATTTCAGGTATTCTGCACTTAGATCGAGGCAGATATGAACCTGATAGACGTTAACGAAAAATTCAAAACCGAAGAATCTTGCTGGATTTACCTTGAGCAGATGCGCTGGCCTGAGGGCATCCGTTGCGTTACATGCGGCAATGATAAGGTGTCCAGCATCACGCGCAAGGTTTCCGTGAAGTCGGAAAACAAGCGCGGCAAACTCTATCAGTGCCTTGAAACTTCTTGCCAGCAGCAATTCAGCGCGACCTCGGGAACGATCTTTCATGACTCACATTTGCCGTTAACAAAAT
>DATCAX010000308.1:0-3267 GCA_036512375.1 Candidatus Angelobacter sp.
GGTCGAGGTAAAAGAAGTTCGCGTGAAAGATGGCTCGGCGACTGGAGTGTTGCTCGCCAATGGTGACGAGATCTTCGCAAAGGCTGTAATTTCCAACGCCGATCCCCGTCGCACTCTGCTAACGCTGGTCGATCCCACGCACCTCACGCCCGACTTCGTGATGAAGTTACAGAACATCCGCATGCCGGGCACGGTCGCGAAAGTAAATCTTGCTCTTTCCGCGCTGCCCAAATTCACCGCGCTCAACGGCAACGATGCTTCTCTTCGCGGCCGCATTCACATTGGTCCCGAGATCGATTACCTGGAGCGCGCGTTTGACGAATCGAAGTATGGCAACTTCTCGCCACATCCTTACCTCGAAGTCACGATTCCGTCGCTCACGGATTCGTCACTCGCTCCCAGCGGCAAGCATGTGATATCCATCTACATGCAATATGCGCCTTTCAAACTGAAAAATGCCGACTGGGACAGCCAGCGCAGCGCGCTGGGCGAAATGGTTGTGAAGACGTTGGCGCAATACGCTCCGAATTTGCCCGCGCTGGTTGAAGACGGACAGATCATCACGCCTAAAGACCTGGAATCGACTTACGGTCTTACCGGCGGGCACATCTTCCATGGTGAACTCGCACTGGACCAGTTTTTCACCATGCGTCCGTTATTGGACTGGGCGCGTTACAACACTCCCATTCAGAACCTTTATTTATGCGGCTCCGGAACGCATCCCGGCGCGGGCCTGACTGGCGGCTCGGGCGCAAATGCTGCGCGTGAGATATTGAAACAATTGCGTCGATAGGGCTAAGCTGGCAACCAGATGTCAACATCATACTCAAATACACGACCTGAAGTCGCAGTCTCTGAAGCCAGCACGCTCCCGCAGAGTTATTACACTGATCCGGTTTGGTTCCAGCGCGAGATGGAAGCCATACATTTCGACATGTGGCTCTGCGCCGGACGCACCAGCCAGATTCCAGATGCGGGAGATTATTTTCTACGCCAGGTCGCCAATGCCAGTGTGATCATCACGCGTGACGACCAGGGCAACATCCGCGCCTTCCACAATGTCTGCCGCCATCGCGGCACCATGCTCTGCCAGCATGATGAAGGCAAGTTCGCTGGCCGCATTCAATGCCAGTATCACGCCTGGACTTACAAACTCGACGGCACGCTGGCCAACGCGCCGCACATGGAGAAAGTCCAGGGCTTTTGCGAAGCCGATTATCCACTGAACGCCGTAGCGACCGCAATCTGGGACGGACACATCTTCATCAATCTCTCAGCTCATCCCATTGCGTTCGACCAGCATCTGTCCGGACTCGACCGCAAGTTTCAGTCGTGGCAGATGGCTGAACTTCAGATGGTCGAGCGGCGCGTTTATCATCTCAAGGCCAACTGGAAGCTGATCATCCAGAATTATTCTGAGTGCCTGCACTGTCCTATCGTTCATCCGCTGCTGCAAAAGCAATCGCACTACATGAGCGGAGACAACGAACCGCCGCAGCCTACGTATCTCGGCGGTCGCATGAACCTGCGCGAAGGCATTCAAACGCTCACGATGGATGGCTCAACAAAACGCTGTTCCCTGCCCGGCCTGAGCGCCGACGACCAGCGCCACGTTTATTACTACTGTCTGCTTCCCAATTTCTTTCTCAACCTGCATCCGGATTACATGCTGACATTCTCCATGTGGCCGAAAGCCGTGGATCACACGGACATCGTCTGCGAGTGGCACTTCCATCCTGATGAAATCCGCAAACCGGGCTTTAATCCGCACGATGCCGTAGAGTTCTGGGACATCACCAACAAGCAGGACTGGGCACTCTCTGATCTGGCGCAACAAGGAATCAGTTCCAAAGGCTACCAGCCCGGACCATATTCCAATCGCGAAGAGCTGCTGCTGGCGCTCGATCGGTTCGTGCTGGGGCGGACAGCCAAAAGGGCCTAACTGGACTTATTATTTGACTGGACACTATTTTTGACCACTTCTATAATGAGTCATGCAGAAAATCAATGCATCGAAATTTAAAGAGCAGTGCCTGGCCATTCTCGACAACCTGGATCCTGAAGGGGTAGTCATCACCAAGCACGGCAAGCCTGTGGCGCGCCTAATTCCCGCGGGCTCGGATTGCGCAGCCCTGATTGGCAGCATGAAAGACACGATCACGGTACACGGCGATATCTTGGCAACAGGAATTGAGTGGGATGCTGAATCTTGACACCCATATTCTCGTCCATGCTTTGCAAGGCAAGCTGAAAAAGCAGGAAAACCAGCTTCTGGCCCAGCACTCCTGGAGCATTTCCGCGATCGTCCTTTGGGAGCTCGCGAAGCTATCCCAAATGAAACGCATTGCCATCGACCTGCGCTCGCCGGAATTCAGCCGGGCGTTGTCAAGGATTCACATTTGGCCACTCGACCTGGCAGTGTGCAATCAGCTCACCCAGCTTGATTTCCAAAGTGATCCGGCTGACGAGATCATCGCTGCAACCAGTGTCGTACACCGTGTTCCTCTTATCACTCGGGACCTGCGAATCCGACGATCCAAGCTCGTTCCCTTAGCTCTTTGACCTAAAACTTCGCCAAACTCTCCATCGCCTTAAACAAATCTTCTGACTGCGGCAGGATCACATCTTCCAGAATCGGCTGGTAGGCGACAAACGTATCTGTCGCGGCCACGCGCTTTACCGGGGCGTCCAGGTCTTCAAACAGTTCGTCCCCTATGCGCGCGGCAATTTCGGCGCCGTATCCCCAGCTGCGGGTGTCTTCATGCACCACCAGCGCGCGGCTGGTTTTGCGGACGGACGTCGCGATCGCTTCCCAGTCATAGGGATTGAGTGTCCGCAGATCGATCAGTTCGACACTGACATTCTGCTCGCGCTCAATTTTCTGTGCCGCCTGTAACGCGCGCGGGACGGTAGCGCCATAAGTGATCACCGTCAGATCGTTGCCTTCTTTCACGATCTTCGCTTTGCCGAACGGGATCATGTAGTCGGCGCCGGGATACGGTGCGCGGCCAAATGTTTCGCGATAGAGACGTTTGTGTTCCAGGAAGATTACTGGATCGTCACAGCGAATCGCCGTGCGCAGCAATCCGTTGGCGTCCAGCGCGTTCGATGGGAAACATACGCGCAGGCCGGGAATATGCGTGAACAGGCTTTCGCCGCACTGTGAGTGATACACGGCGCCACCGGTGAGATAACCGCCAATGGCCACCCGAATCACCACAGGGCATGAGAAGTTTCCGTTCGAGCGCCAGCGAATCACTGACAGTT
>DATCAX010000309.1:0-7484 GCA_036512375.1 Candidatus Angelobacter sp.
ACTGCGGAAGGCACATTCGACTTGCGAGCCGGCCAAGTGCTGGTACTCAACCCGGGTGTGCCTCATGGTGTCAGTGCCCTGGAAGCGAGTGCATTCCTGCTGACTCTTTCGTCCGCAAATAGGTGATCAGCGCAAGCCCGCCGCGCGAACTAAGCCTCTCCACAATTGTCCCTCGGAAATTCGGCAAATGATATTGCCTCAGGCAGCCGAGCCGGCCGCTGCTTGAGCGTCAGCAGAAGGTTCGCCGCAGCCAGGGTAAGGCAAATGCGTACAAAGAGGGAACGAGGGATGGATCCCAGACGTCCAGGCCGGGCTCTCGCCGGGCCTCACGAGACGCCATTCATGTCCCGTTCAGGAAACTTTTGGACTTTTGATCGCCGGAGCCACCGGCGAACGCTTCGTGGATCAGGCTTTGCAGCTTCTCTTCAAACGGGTTAAGTGATTCCGGGCTGGCGATTCCACCACCATTGCGGCGAAGTCCGTTGGGGCCGCACCACTTTACCAAGGCATACGTTAATCAAATTGATAACGGGTATCTAAGCTGAGCCTCAGCCTCGATACCCGTTTCTCATATTATTGTTGTAGACATTCACGTCAACGGACAAATTGAAGGACTCCCTAGCTAGAGCGATTTTAGAAACTCCACCAAAGCAGTTTTTTCAGGATCTGTGAGGTTGAGCTTCTTGAAATCGTTGTAATGATTGACCACGTCAAGCAGCGTATGGAAGCGCCCGTCGTGATAGAACCCTCCCTTTTGATGTGCGAATAGTCCGCGCAGTGGAGCGGTGCGATAGGTTTTGTCAGGCGAGCGGTTCGCCTGAAAATCGTCAACGCCGATCTCCGCAGGCTTATGCGTGTTCCAGCCAGGTTCCGTATAAAGAGGAGGCACATGGCACAGAGCACATTTGGCTTTCCCATTGAAGATCGCCTTTCCGCGCGCGGCCGCGTCCTTGTCAAAGCTTCCATCGGGCGGAGTTGGTGCGGGGATTGCGAGCTGGTAAAACTGCAAGGCAGCCAGCTTTTCCGTAACCATGTCCGTACTGCTGCGTTTGTTGCCAAACCCTGCCCGCGCAGCGACGGGGTACTGAGCGGCATTGTTTAGGCGAGCATCGAAAAACGTTCCCTGTCCTTGCATCTCCAAGTTGGCGACGAAGGCATTCCAGTAAGTAACGGTGCCCCAGCCGCCCGTCCAGGTATGGAGATTCACGCCCGCCATACCGAATGCCGGCGGAATCAAGGTCGCCGCTGACTTACCGTCAGGCCGAAATGCCTTGCCGTCGAGATTCAATTCTGCGTCAAACTTTCCCGGTCCCCAACTTGCGAGCACCTTCTTGACCGTCGTTTCATCAACCTTCAAAAGCTTCACGTATGCGCTGAGATCCGGTGCAAGGGAGATGATGCCACCGACATTCAGGTCGCGATTCGGCCATCCATCAAGGCGATGACCGATGCCAGGAGCGAAAGCGTCGTCCACCGTGGAGTGACAGACTGCACAAGTAAGACCAATCGACTTGAGGGTACCGTCCGGATTGAACTGACCTTGTACGCCAAGCACGGCATTCAGTTTGATTAATGCAAGCGTGGTTGCAGGGTCGTCCATGTTGACCTTGTTTTGCTTCACCTGCTCAACCAGGTCTGCAGGGAGCGCGTCCATGTCAACCTTGAGTCCGGCTTGCATTGCCATCTTTGGGCTCAACCCCGGGCCAATGCCACCGGTTTTTTTACCCATGATTGCTCGATGTATCTTGAGCGTGTCAGTCCAGAAGGCTTCGTCGCCGAATGTTTCGAAGCGGAAGATCTTTTTCCCGTCAACAAACATACGCTGGTTGTTTTCTAGGATCGTTTGGTCAAATCCTGTGGTTGACTGTGGTCCCGGTGAGGCGGGCTTCTGCTGTGCCCAGACAAGACAACAGCCGACGGCGATGACAAGCAGTGGTAACACTTGCTTTTTCATGGCGTTTTCCTTTTCTAAGAATTTGGAGGGGCCCAGACAACGTTGGTGTTAACTTACGTTCTGTTTTGGCCAGACAGGAAATAAACGAAGAGCGCGCGGACTCGCAATCCTTCCTGCTGTTGAAGTCCGCACTGCTAAGAAACGCGCCGTGGAGAATGGCCTGTTGGACTATTCGCTGCGCTCTGATTGGAGAGCGAACTCGGCGCATTCAGATTTGCTCCCTCATCTACGCCGACGCCAAGACGGTCAACTAATTCGCCGCCCAGCCAGCCAGCCACCAATGCCAAAATGACCGCTGCGAAGGAAATCGTTAGTGCCAGTCCGTTTGGATTCGCGGGGTCGGGCCGACGCAAGAACCAGCTTGCGATAAATAGAAGAACAACTAACACGTTTGCCGCGCCATGCCAAAGGCCGATTGACTTTGCGCGTGTATTGCTCGGGATGGCGAGCCAGTCGATCAGGCCGAACGCCGCCGCCAGCAGACCACCAATGACGCCTGCACCGATCATGTACCAGGCCATCGACGACCACTTTCCGTCCGAGGTGCTTAGGCGGATGACATCGAAGATTACCGAGGTGGCGAGCAGCCCCAACGGAAAGACGATCAACATGGGATGTACCGGATGGCCTGCAACTTTAACTTTACTTTCCATTCGTAAGCTCCTTGGCGTGAATTAATATATCGCTACACGATTCAATTAGATTTAGAGGATGAGAGACTCTGATGGGATGCCCTGACAAAATCAGCTCTGGACTCCATTTCGTCAAAGCTTGGTTCCTGGAGGGCAAGGGATGATCCCTGGAGAACGTCAGGTTTGCCGAGGCTTTTCCTGATCAGGAGTTTCGCTTTTTCCGACCCAGGAGAAATCGAAAAACTTCAGATCTCGGCAGGTCGACAGCTTATTTCTATCTTGAAGATAGCGCTCCGCGCTCAACAAGCGATCCCTTGGGGAACTGATTAGCCGCTTTACGAAATACCAGATACTGGTCGGCGCTTGCGCAGGCTCACTTTCGGCTTGCTCACCCCCCCAGTTTTTATCCTATTTTCGCGCTGGTTCGTTCGTCTTAGTTCCAGCCCTGATTGGGGCGCTGGGTGTATTCGTTTATGCACTTCTTTGCCAAAGAGCGCTTCCAAATTTACAGGCATGTACGCCACCGGTGAAGGCGTTCAAATACCAACGCGAAGAGAGGCTTTGGCCATTGGAAAAGGTCGTGATGACCACTGACGGGGAGATGATCACCAACGTCATCTACTGGCCGTGGATTTTCTGGATTCTCCCGGCCAGTTCGAAGTCGTTCTTCGTCAGGCCGCCGGCACTATGCGTTGATAAATCTATAGTGACCTTGTTGTACGCGTTGGACCAGTCCGGGTGATGATCCATTCTGTCGGCCGCGAGCGCGACCCGCTTCATGAACCCGAATGCCTGCGCGAAATCCTTGAATTCGAACGTGCGGTGCAGCTTTCCCTTCACCACACTCCAGCCATCGAGATTGCACAGCCCCGCGGCAATTTCCTGTTTTGATAACTTTCCTCTGCTCATCGACCCTCTCCTGCCTTCCGGCACTTTGCAGTTTAATCGATTCTTCATCTGGCACTGTCGCTTCCTCTCAGGCAAATCCAAATGTCTTGTAACACTTCTCTTATGCCCCGGATACGCGTCTCTAAAGTGCTTGCATCGCCAAACAAATGCGCAAACTACGCTCGACGCCTCGGGCCGGATTCCCGCTGGAGTAATTCTCCTCGACTTTTAACCGGACAGCGTTGCTTAAATAAATCGTGTCACGACAGACACCTTCTGCTCGATGTGTAGCATCAACTCAGATGAGTTCCTTCCCGGTTGTTTCGTATTCCACTCTCGAATTCCACCGATTTCGAATTCCACCAAGAGGCCAAACGCCATGAAAAAGTTAAAAGTCCCCCTGACATTTGCACTAACTGCAATTGTTGTTCTCTCACTGTATGCTCAGCAAAAACACAAACAATCCCTGACGGCAGTGGATGCAGCGATCAGCGATCATGGTGAATCGCTGGTCCAGCAGGGCAGGCAAATCTTCCGTTACGATACTTTCGGAGACCAGGATTACTGGGGTTTGCTCGGGCTCCATCAGGCCATTGAAGGAGCGGGCTTAGGGGGTGTAGGGCCGGGCGTTTCCCCCGCCACCGCGATCGCCGTGGGATTAAAGGTTGACCAGGACGCGCTTCCGCTCGAGTTGGTTCGACAGATAAAAGCCGGCCAAGTGAATTTGAATGACCCCGCGGTGACCCTGGCACTACTGAAGTTAAATGCGATTGTGGGATTAACCGGATTCTTCAAGAATGATGGCACTCTTCAATCCGCAGGTATTCAATGCGCCTTGTGTCACTCGACCGTGGACAACGCATTTGCGCCGGGGATCGGGCACCGTCTGGATGGCTGGGCGAACCGCGATCTCAATGTTGGCGCGATCATAGCATTGTCACCAAACCTTCAGCCGGTAGCCGATGTTCTGGAAGTGGATGTGCCCACGGTAAAAGCGGTCCTGAATAGCTGGGGACCAGGCAAATTTGACGCCGAGCTATTCATGGATGGCAAGGCTTTCCGCCCCGACGGCAAGACTGCGGCAGTGTTGATTCCGCCGGCATTTGGACTGGCCGGAGTTAACCTCCACACCTACACAGGCTGGGGCTCAGTCCCCTACTGGAACGCTTTTGTCGCCAACCTGGAAATGCACGGCAAAGGCACTTTCTCTGATGCTCGGCTGGACGATGCTGTAAAGTTCCCGGTTGCAGCCAGGAATCATTTCGGGCACGTGCAGAACCAGCCGGACCTGATCAGTTCCAAGTTGGGTGCGTTGCAAGCCTATCAGCTCGCCATTGCCGCACCAGCGCCTCCGAAGGCAAGCTTTGACGCGGCGGCAGCCGCGCGGGGCGACGCGCTATTCAACGGTAAGGCACAGTGCAGCACCTGCCATACCGATTCAACCAAGACTGAACCCGGCTGGAACATGCACACCGCAGCTGAGTTGTGCATTGATGATTTCCAGGCCAGCCGCTCACCCGACGACCGTTACAGAACCACGCCTCTGAACGGCCTATGGACACATACGAAGGGCGGCTTTTACCACGATGGACGCTTCCCCACACTGCTGGATGTGGTGAATCACTATGACAGCTGTAAGGGCCTGGGGTTGAGTGTCGCAGAACAAAGCGATCTGGTGCAGTTCCTGGGGTCGCTGCCGAATACCAATCATGAGTGATCGGGAAGACCGCGATTGATTCTGGAACAAGTGGAGCGGGAGAACTCCCGCTTCCACTTCTGGTCTACGTGAAGCCCTCGCAATCGGATCCTATTGGTTTTTTGTGCTGAGAAGAACCCCGACACCGGGAGGTCCACTTCGGCAAGAATGTCCCAGTGGGTGAGTCGCCCCTCGCCACAATTGGCCTTCTTTTTTCATCATCATTTCACGATGATCCCATTGTGGCGTATTGGTTATCTTCGCTAGCCTTATAACAATGCTGCGATCCAACGGCGCCTCCCAAGAAAAACGACTTGATATTCAACCCTCAGTGCCAAGCCCGTTTTTCTTCTGAGATGCGCGATTGTGTGACGATGAAAGGCGGCTAGCTTCTTCCGTGAACCGCATTGCTGAACTACTACTTCGAGGCAAGTCGCAGCCACCACATCAAAGCCAGCGGTCCGGAGCGTCGCATTTCTGCTACTGACCAAATCGCCTAACCCGACACACAAACTTTCGCAGATGAAACCATACGTAGCATTTCTCCCGAAACACATCAGTGTGGCCGGCCGCGCATCTGTGCCTTCTTTCTGGTCCGTCCAAATGCGAACGCGTGCGCGAGTACCTGGCTAAGGTAAGAGCGGGATAGCCAAAGGGAAAATCCTATTTGTTCTTGCCCGCCGCCGGTTCAATCTGCACAAACTGCCAGCCGAAGCGCCCTTTGATGCATAGATTGCCTTGGGTCACCGAATGGTCGAGCGGCGAGGTCACCTTGACGATTTCGCCATCCTGTTCATGCACGGTCAGATTGCAGCCTACGCCGCAGTACGGGCAGACGGTGGTCGTTTGCTGCTGGCGAGACTCATCCCATGTGCCCGCCTGGCGCATGTCATATTCGCTCTTGAACATCAGCGCGCCGGTGGGGCAGACGCCGATGCAGTTGCCGCAATAAACGCACGCCGATTCGGGCAGCGGGACCTCAAATTCCGTGGCAATCGACGCGAAGAAGCCGCGCCCGGAGACGGCGATGGCGAAGGTGTTCTGCGCGTCCACGCCGCAGGCCTCCACGCACTTGTAGCAGAGAATGCATTTTGAATAGTCGCGAACGTAAAGGTTGTTATCAATCTTGACCGGCTGCTTCACCGTGGCGGCAGAAGGGCCGAAGCGCTGCGGGTGCGCGCCGTAGCGTTCCAGGTAGCCGGCGAACTGCGGCGCCGTTGAAACATCCACGGACGACGCCAGAAATTCCAGCACTATCCTTCGCGACAGGCGCACGCGCTCCGAGTCCGTCTTGATCGACATTTTTGGTTCGACCTTGCGCGAACATGCCGGCACCAGCGTGCGCGAGCCTTCCATCTCAACCACGCACACGCGGCAGACGTTCACCGGCGTGAGACTCTCCAGGAAACAGAGTGTTGGCGTATCGATCCTCAGTTTGCGCGCAGCTTCCAGAATCGTGGAACCCTCGGGCACCTCAATGGGACGCCCATCAATGGTGATTTCAATCATGCGACGCTCGCGCTCTGGCGGCGCCTGCGGCACCGGGCCGCGCGGGATCGTTTGCAGCGGAGCGGGAGCGAGCTGTTCTCCTGCATCTGCTGCGTTTGCCATTACGGACGGGGGCTGTTTCATGAGAATAAATTCCACCTTTCGAGCGCCGACTCTAGCGCGCTCGCCGCCGTCTGGCCGAGGCCGCAAATGGAAGCATCGCGCATGGCCTGCGCCATCTCCCGCAAGATCACAAGCTCATCCGCCTTCGAACCCAGAGGACGGTTCTCCAGCAACCGCTGCAGTGCTTCCTCCTGGCGCACCACGCCCACGCGGCAGGGCACGCACTGTCCGCAGGTTTCATGGCGGAAAAATGCCGCGATGCGCCGCAGTATACGCTTCAGGTCGATGCTGTCATCGAACAACATGACAACGCCGGATCCCAGCGTGGCGCCGATGGCGCGCGTCCCTTCAAACGTAAGCGGAACGTCGATTTCCTTCGGCGAAATGAACGTACCGGCCGCGCCGCCCAGCAAAATTGCCTGCAAACGTCCGGTGCCGGCGATGCCGCCAGCCAGCGCCAGAAGCTGGCGCAGCGTTGTTCCCATGGGAACTTCATAAACTCCGGGGCGCTCGACGTGCCCGCAAAGACAAAACAACCGCGGACCTGTGGAACTCTCTGTGCCTATACCAGCGTACGCGCGTCCGCCTTGATTGATGATGATGGGGATGTTGATCAGCGTTTCCACATTGTTGACGACCGTGGGCTGGCGGAAGAGGCCGACCTGCGTGGGAAACGGCGGCTTGTTGCGCGGCTCGCCGCGCT
>DATCAX010000310.1:0-2309 GCA_036512375.1 Candidatus Angelobacter sp.
ACGACGAAAACGGGATGGTTGCCGGCATAGAGCAGAATGGAGTCGGCGGTTTCAGGGCCCACGCCGTTCAAGGCCAGCAGCTCTGCTCGAAGCTTTTCAGTAGGCTGCGCGAACATACGGCTGAGCGAACCGGAATATTGCGAGTCGAGGAAAGCTATAAAAATCTTGAGGTTACGGGTTTTCTGGCGGAAGTAGCCGGAGGGCCGCACCAGGGTTTCGAGTTCCTCCATCGGCAGTGCGCGCATGGCGTTGACGCTGAGCATATGGGCGCGACGCAGATTGAGCAGGGCTTTCTCGACGTTGCTCCAATTGGTGTTCTGCGTGAGATAGGCGCCGACGATCACTTCAAAGCGTGAGCGCGCGGGCCACCAGTTCTGTGGACCGTAGCGGGCGAGAAGAGCGGTGTAGTAGAGCGGAATTTCGCCGCGGAGACGCCGAGACGCGAAGGGAGAAGATCGGGTAATCGGGTCAGTTGGCCGAGGCATGGACTGAGGGGGCGATCCGTTTTCTGGAGTGTTCGGGAAACGCGACGCCTTCAGCCTATCTTAGAATATTTGGACATGGTGAGTGAGGAAGGCTGCACTTAAAATAACCCGTATGAAGTCGCCGATTACCAACTGGAGTTTTTGCCACCGACCTGGGCCTCAAGGTCACAGGCTTCGCGGCAGGGACGGCAATAGTAAATGCCGTCTTCGCACAGGCGGACTTCATAGAGACTCTGGCACAAGCCGCAGTATTTGTTGCAGGAGCAGGTTCTTTCCGGCTGATCGCAAACCATGCACTTGAATTCCCTGGCCATAGCGGCAGATTAGCGCGGTTTGGGGTTTCCGGCAACAGGACGATGGTCGATGGCCTTGCGATGTGCCGCGGGAATTAGAAATCCGGATCCGCGCCTCGCCGTGCGCTTCTCTACTTCTCCGAATACCGTTTTTGAAGCTTAAAGGCGCATGACAAATATTCGTAAGAACTCCCTGACGCGATGTTGGCGGAATCCGCATTCTCGGGATGTTTCGACTTGCTCTCGCATCGCATCGCATGGCTCAGCTCGAGCGACGCTCAACATGACAGATCTAAGGCGGTTTGGCCTTGAACGGACCATAGCAAGATAAGCGCTAGGTCCCTCAGGGCTACTTGCCCGCTCTGCCCATTCACGCCAAAAGCGGGCGTGAACGGGGACCCGAAAGCGCGGGCTCTCTCACGCCCTTCGGGATGACGGACTTTGCTATTAGTCTGCTTGATTTCCCGCCCTCGTCACTAGCTGTATCACTCCCGAGCGACGGCCTTCATTGACCGTGCAAAACCCGGATGTTAACCTTAAAGGTTCGCCTTGTCTCCCCGGCGGACTCTGTGACCTGTACTCGAAGGTCGAAAGGGAAAAGATTTGTCCTCTACCGCAGAAGGCCAGACACTCAGGAAGACTGCGCTTAACGCGCTGCATCGCAAGCTGGGCGCCAAGATGGTGGATTTTGGCGGTTGGGATATGCCGGTCGAGTATCCTTCCAGTGGCGGTCTGGTGAAAGAGCATCTGGCGGTGCGCACCGGCGTGGGCATGTTTGACGTCTCACACATGGGGGACATCCTGATCCGGGGGCCGCAGGCGCTGGACGCCGTGCAGTGGATCAGCATGAACGACGCTTCCAAGCTTCAGGAAGGCCAGGCGCACTATTCAGCGCTGCTTTATCCCGAAGGAACATTCGTGGATGACGTGATCGTCCACAAGATGGGCCAGAACGATTACCTGCTGGTGATCAATGCGGGTACGCGAGAGAAAGACCACACATGGGTACGCAAGAACGTGAGCCGCTTCCGCTGCCACGCGGATGACGTGGGCGACTACTACACGCAGATTGCTATTCAAGGACCCAAGGCGGAAGCCACGCTCAAAAAGCTGACCAATGTCGATCTCTCGCAGATCAAGAACTACTGGTTCAAGCACGGCACGGTCTGCAACCTGATGAATACGCTGATCGCGCGAACGGGTTACACGGCGGAAGACGGATTTGAGATCTACGTTCCCTCCGACGTCCCCACCAGCGAGCGCGTATGGAATGAAGTAACCGAGGCGGGAAGGGAATTCGGCATTGTCCCCTGCGGTCTGGGCGCGCGCAACACGCTACGGCTGGAAGGCAAAATGGCGCTGTACGGCCATGAAATTTCAGACACCATCAATGTTTTTGAGGCCACGCTGGACCGTTACTGCAAGATGGAAAAGCCGGATTTCATCGGGAAAGCGGCGCTGGCAAAGGTAAAAGCCGAAGGACTGAAGCGCATACTGGTCGGGCTGGAATCGGTTGACCGTGGTATCCCAC
>DATCAX010000311.1:0-9769 GCA_036512375.1 Candidatus Angelobacter sp.
CTTTAAAGCCTGCATATTCATTCCCGCCGATCTCGAGCCCGCAAAAGTTCTGGGCACCCAGGTGTATGGCGCGCAGATCGTCCGTATTGACGGCAATTACGATCACGTAAACCGTCTCTGCTCGCAGATTGCGGACAAGCATCGCTGGGGCTTCGTCAACGTAAACTTGCGGCCGTACTATGCAGAAGGCTCGAAGACTGTAGGCTATGAGATCGCGGAGCAGCTTGGCTGGCGGCTGCCAGACAACGTCGTTGTACCGATGGCTGGTGGATCGCTGATCACGAAGATCTACAAAGCGTTCAAGGAGTTGATCAATCTTGGATTCGTCGAAGAGAAGCAGGTCAAGTTCTTTGGCGCGCAAGCCACCGGCTGTAGCCCGATCAGTACAGCCGTAAAAGCCGGACGCAACGAGATTGAGCCACAGAAGCCCCATACGATCGCACGCTCTCTTGCTATCGGCAACCCCGCGGACGGTTTCTATGCCGCAAGGACGATTCTTGGCAGTGGTGGCTGGGCTGAAGATGCGACCGATCCTGAAATTGTGGACGCCATGACTGTGCTGGCTGAAACCGAAGGCGTCTTCACTGAAACCGCCGGCGGCGTCACGGTTGCAGCCGCTCGCAAACTCTACGCGCAAGGGCGCATCCGTCCGGAAGAGACAACTGTACTCTGCATCACCGGCAATGGCCTCAAGACGACTGACGCTCTCACCGGACGGTTTGATGTTGTTGAACCAATTCCGCCCAAGCTGGCTGCTTTCGAGCAATTTCTGGAAACGCAATTCGCCGGTACGCACGCGGCTGGCAAAGGAGCTTTTTAAATGAGCGTGAAGGTTTCCATTCCCAGCGCATTTCGCCGCCACACTGAAGGCGCCGATCACTACGATTGTGAAGGCTCCGACGTGGCTGCCCTGCTGGATTCATTGGGCAACCGCTTTCCTGATCTTAAACCCCACCTGCGCGACGAACATGGCAATGTCCGCCGCTTCCTGAACATTTACGTCAATGACGAGGATATTCGTTTTCTCGGTAAAGACTACAAATTCAAAGAAGGCGATGAAGTGACGCTGGTGCCGTCAATTGCTGGCGGGTAAGTCCCTGCTTTGAGCTGCAAATTTTGGGTGAATGTGAGCTGGATTAACCAATGCATGCGATTCGCGTCTATTCGAGGCTAAGTCTCTAATGGCAAATGCACATCATTGTCTTGGGCTGGAATTTCAGGAAACATCTCCGGGTCTGCCTGCCTCCGTGGTAGATGTTGGGCTGCCACTTCCCCCACAATCAGCATCGCAGGCGCAGGAATCCCTTTGGCCGACGCCAATTCGTGAAGAGTGAGATACCGCACTTCTTCATTCTTTCGTCCGGCATTCGAAACCACAGCGCAGGGAGTGGCTGTGTCTTGTCCTGATTCCACCAGCCCTTGTACCGTTTTGGAGTAATCAGGGCCCGGCATATAGATAGCATAAGTGGAACGTGCCGGTTCGAACACGGTCCGGCTCAGCGATTCATTCCGGCAATTGTGCGCCGTGACCACCACCAGAGATGAAGCCGCTCGACGGTCGGTAAGTGTGATTCTTGCAGCAGCCGCAGCAGCGCTCGCAGCCGTAACTCCCGGAACAATTTCAAACTCAACTCCCGCACGACGCAACGCGTCCAGTTCTTCACCCAGCCTGCCAAAAACTGCCGGGTCACCCGACTTGAGCCGCACGATGGTCTCCGATTGCGTCTCCTGGGCGTGCCATATCATCAAAGCGTTGATTTGTTCCTGACTGCTGCCGTGGCGTCCGCAGCGCTTGCCCACGTTGATGATCTGCGCTGAAGCCGGGCAGAGATCCAGTATCTCCTGCGGCACCAGGTCGTCGTGCAACACAACTTGCGCGGTGCCCAACAATGTAGCTGCGCGAAGGGTCAATAGGTCCACCGACCCTGGGCCGGCGCCCACAATGTAGACTTTTCCAGACATAGTTATGCGCTTTTCTGCCGGATGAGATGGCCCTCGCTCCATTCTTCCACCGCTTCAACCAGGCGGTGCAGCAACTGGTCAGCATTGCCGATCATATTCAGCCCTTCATGCTGGTGCTCTTTCAACGCATGCCTCAGTGTGGCTTCCAGCTCTGACTTTCTCAAGTGGTCCATGGTTTCCTCCGTTGATTGTTTGATTTGATAATTTTGCTGGCTTGCACAGGGCCAGCAACATCAACAACTCTTTGCGGCGCTCCGTGCGGGGCAGGATTTTGCGCATCACATCGCGCATACGTCCCAGCCAAGCTGTCCACGACTCATATTCCGGCCCAAAATCCTTTTCGAGTTGTTTGCGCACATCCTGGCTCAGTGCCGGGCTGTTGCCGCCGGTGGAGATGGCAATCTGGAACTCTCCCCGGCTGACCACCGCCGGAGCGTAAAAATCGCAGTATCCAGGATCATCCACCGCATTCGCCAGCGCCCCGAACTCGCGGGCTTCCTGATAAACCGCGCGGTTCGTCTCTTCCGAATCAGTGCAGGAAATCACCAGGAAATAACCGCGCGTCATGCCCGGCCGAAATTCAATACCTTGGTGTTTGATCCGGCCCTGATGGGCCCAAAGGCGGATGCGCGGCGTAAGCTGCGGCGAAATCACCGTGACGTCCGTTGTCGAACGCAGCACACCTTCAATCTTTTGCTCGGCAATCAGGCCCCCGCCGACAATCAGCACCTTGTGTCCTTCGAGTTTGAGAAAAATTGGATAAAGAGACATGGCGTTATCCTTCCACTCCATGCGGCACCCGGCCCGGTGAGGGATCGCGCAACACGGGTGGCAGATCCTGTCCGGCCAGAAAACTCCGGAGGGCCGTTTCCGAGTGGCGCGCGAAAAACTGGCGCAGATTCTCTCCACCCTGGCGTTCGTCAAGATAACTGCGCAACAGGCGTTCGATAGCGGTAGGCACTTCACTCGCCGCGCAGCGATAACCCACCGGACGCCCAAAACCAGCGTGCTCACCCACGGCGCCGCCCAGGCAGAAGTAATACGCGTCCTGGATACGGCCGCCGATCTTGAGCTTTTTGCCTTCCAGCCCGATATCGGCGATGCGGTGCTGGCCGCAACTGTTCGGACACCCTGTGACGTTGAGTTTCAATTGTTGATCAAACTCCGGAACTCGCTCTTCCAGCTCTTCAACCAGCCAGCGGGTGAATGCCTTGGTTTCTGTAATGGCCAGCTTGCAGAACTCACTGCCGGTGCAGGCCACGGCGCCGCGCCAGAAAGCGGAGGCCGCCACATGCAGTCCTGCGGTCTCAAGGCCAAGAGTGACAGCCGCGGTGCTTTCTTGTGGAACATTTACGATCACCAGGTTCTGCGTATTGGTGGTCCGAAGCTCACCGTTTCCATAGCGCTCGGCTAGCTCGGCTGCCGCGCGCAGTTGCTGCGGATTGAGGCGTCCGCGCAACACTGCTGCACCAATGTAGAAAAGACCGGGCTGTTTCTGCGGATGGACGCCAACATGGTCGCGGAACACATCGTCCGGCGCCTGCTCGGGCGCTCCGGGATCCAACTTGTATCCCAGCCTGCGCTCCACTTCCCGCAAAAATGATTCGGCCGTCCAGCCATGCTGGAGGAATAAATACTTCAGCCGGGCGCGCTCGCGATTTTCACGCAGCCCGTCCGCATCACGGAATATTTCGCTCACGGCCTTGCTGACCGGGATGACCTGCTCCCAGCGCACAAATGCGTTGAGTCGGACGGCCAGGTGCGGCTCGGTGGAAAGCCCTCCGCCCACGCGGATGGAAAATCCAATTTCTTTCTTCCCCTCCTTCTCGCGGACCGCCGGCGTGAAAGCCAGATCATTGATCTCGGGATAGGAACACCAGTCCGGGCAGCCGCTGATGGTGATCTTGAATTTGCGCGGCAGATTATAGAAGTCAGGGTTATCGACAAGCAGCTGCGTCACTTCGTCGACCAACGGTGACGCGTCGCAAAGCTCGTGCGCGTCCAATCCAGCCAGGGGACAGCCCGTAACATTGCGCGTGACGTCGCCGCAGGTCGCCATCGAGGTCAGGCCGCAATCAAAAAGTGTTTGTAGCACCTCTGGAAGATCTTTGATGGTAATCCAATGAAGTTGTATGTTCTGGCGCACCGTAATGTCGGCAATGCCGCCCGCATACTTTTCCGTGAGTCCAGCGATAGCGCGCAACTGCGTTGCATCGATAAAGCCATTGGACAAACGAATGCGCAGCATGAAATACGGTGTGGCGCGGCCTTCTCCCGCAGTGCCGCCGATGGCGCCGGCGCCATCACCCTGTGTGTAGACACCCCACCAGCGAAAATACGTCTTTATCCAAGCATCCGGTACCGCCGCCAAACCACTGCGCGCAAACTGCCTGATCTCTTCAAAGCACTCCCATGGATTCTTCTCCAGTTTGAGGCGCTCCGCCCGCTGAGCTTTGGTTTCTTTGACGGGCGTGCTGGTTTCTGTGCTCATAGCCTCCCGCAGTCTTTAGTTTTGAAAAACAAACGGTTTCGAAAAGCAAAATGGTCTCGAAGAGCAAATGGTCCAAAAAGCAAAAAGCCCATCGCCTCTGGCGATGAGCCCTGTTTCCTAAATTTAAATGCGATTAGGTAGCAGTTTCTCCGGCCAGAGACACGGTGGTCACCTTGCGACAACACATACACATGCTCTGTCGAATAATTCGCATACAGAAAATCTAATAGCAGAGTTCGAGACTGTCAAGAAAATCCCGCAATAATCCAGCAAATTTAAAATGGTCCAAAATGAATCTAAATGCGGTTTATCGTCATCGGGATTGACGCAAACCAGCCCATCTACCATGGAATCCGATGATGCCTTCGTAACTGACAAGAAAGGTACTGCCGCTTTCTGCGCTAATAGCCTTGCGAAAACCGCCTGTTGAAAGATATGGTGATTGGGAACAACGGTGGGATAAGCGATGAACCATAGATTCGTACAGCCTTGCGCTGGAGCAGTTTTCGTCGTACTAACCATTTTGGTTGTGGGCTGCAGTTCGGGCCACAATTCTTTTTCCTCCGCTCCGTCGCCGACACCGACGCCTTCTGCCAATCCAAGAATGATGGTCTCTGACAATCTGACCGGAGCCGTTATTGTGGTGAATGCACAAACTGACGTAATTACTCATACCCTGGCGGTGCTTTCTCCGGGAAAGTTGGTCAGCGCGGGCGGAACTACTGTAATTCAAAGCACTTTGGCCAGTTCGCTGGTGATCTTTGATAACGCCACCGAGACCATACGCTTTACCGTGCCGCTTCCTGCGCTTGCGGTAGACATCGCACTCACTCCGGATGGAAGCACGGCTTGGGTCGCTGAAAACAACGGCACAGTACAGAGCGTAAATACCGCCACCGGACAAATCACGGCCACTGACTCCGTTCCGGGCGTCCAACGACTGGTGATGGGGCCTCAAGGATCCTCTATTCTGGCGTTCAACGACACCCTGGCCATTAACTTCACTGTGTTGCGTCCTCCCAGTACTATCCCGCTTGTTCTGGGGAACACAGGGCTGGATCATCCCGCCAACGGTGTCTTCTCCGCCGATGACAATAACTTCCAGGTGTTCAATTGTGGACAGGAATGTGCTGGAACACAGGCTGGCGAGGTGGGGGTAGCCCTGAATGTTCCGGGAGGGCCGTTCATAAGCCCTCCACTAGCTGTTTCCGGAGCCACCGTCGGGTTGCTGAACGGCTCCAGCATTTTTGTCGCCGGCTCCCCGGCTACCGGGTTAAACGCGGGCACGCTGCAGGTAATTAGCACTGCTACCGACACAGCAGGCACTCCCGCGCATATTGCCGACGGTCGTCACAACCTGATGACCCTGACCTCAAACGGCCGTCTATATGTCGGATCCCAGGGCTGTACGCTGGGTGCAACCAACCCGCAAAATCTGCGTCAGGGCTGTCTGGATATTTTTGACACCACCACACTGGCAGTCACGCCGGTGCTCCTGCCGGCTTTTCGGCCTAACGGGGACGTGACTGGATTAGCGCTGGTAGCTGGCCGGAACATCATCTATGTTGTCCAGGGCGGCCAGCTCGACATATTTGATACGACGACCAATGCCGTCAGCACCTCCATAACGCCCCTGAACATTGCCGGCACAGCATCCGGGGTAGTTCAACTCAGTCCGTAAACGGTTTCCGTAATGACCAAGGTTTGACACAAGGCATATAGCTTGTTCTTGACTCTCCCCATAAATCCGGGCTATAGTGCCATTTCATGAAGGTTCGCCAGTACATCTTCGACATGGCCATGTGTTTGACAACAACAAGCACAACAACACCCATGCGAAAATCAGGCGAGCCGTCAGCGTAACGAACCAGTAATCATAAGTTCCTGACCCACTCGCCGAAGCGAGTGGGTTTTTGCTTTTTTTGGCCATGGCAACCATGAATCGATCGAATTCAGAAAACTCGGGATACGGCTGGCGCGTTGTGGTTCCGGCCACTTCTGCTAACCTGGGCTGCGCCTTTGATTGCGGCGGCCTGGCGCTCAGGCTTTATCTCCGAGCGCTCTTCATTCCCTCTGCCGCCCCGGAACTTAGCCTTGAATATCAGGGCAAGACCCCGGACCGCTTCCCCATGAAAAGTTCGAACCTCCTTCTGCATGCCCTGCGTTTGGCCGCAGAGAGGCTCGACGCGCCTCCACCACAGGGCCATGTGCTGGTCCAGAGTGATATTCCCATCAGCGTAGGGCTGGGCAGCAGCGCGGCTGCCGTGATTGCCGGCCTGTTGCTGGGTACCCGGCACAGCGGAAAAGAAGTGGCTCCAGAATTACTCTTGCGCTGGGCGGAAGAGATTGAAGGCCACATTGATAACGCTGCCGCCGCTTATTATGGCGGGCTGGTGCTCGCGCTCTCCAACAATGTGGAGCGCGTGGTGGTAGCGAAGACCAATTTTCCCGATGGCATCCGTTTAGTAGTGATAACTCCCTCAATCACTGTGCCCACGCACCAGGCGCGGGAGGTACTACCCAAATCGTATGACCGCGACGACGTGATCCATACCTTGCAGCGAACCTGCCTTTTGGCCGCTACCTGCTTCTCAGGAAACTTCGATCTCTTCCCAGAGCTATTCCATGACAAGCTGCATCAGCCGTATCGCCAGCAATTGGTTCCAGGGATGGAGCGGTGCCTGGGCCTGCGCCTTCCGGACTTGCTGGGGGTTGCAATCAGTGGGTCGGGTTCATCAGTGATTGCATTTACCACGGGTGACGAGATGCGCGTCGCAGAGGAATTGCAGAGGATCTTTGCCAATGAGGGCGTGCAGACGGAAGCAATTTTCACCTCCGCCGACAACAACGGCGCCGGGGTTACGCGCGAACTGGTGCCCCTGATGGAAAGAATCGGAGCAGTGTTGCAGAAGCTGGAGAAATCGTAATGCACGGAAAGCGTTTAATCGTGATGAAGTTTGGCGGCACCTCTGTGGGGAATGCCGAGAGGTTCCGTCAGTGTGCTGCCATCGTCGCTGAAGCGGCAAGGCATGACCGGATTGTGGTGGTTGTTTCCGCCATGGCGGGCGTGACCGACCTCATTTTCAAGACCATTGAAGCGGCACGGCACGGCGACTCCTCGGCCACCCAGTCGCATTTGCAAAGGTTTGAGAGCGTTCATCGTGAGTTGATTAGCACCCTGTTCACACAGCAGTATCAGGGCTCTGCGAATGATTACCTTACAGAAGTCATCGCGCAGTTGCAGAACGCCTGCCATGCGCTTTCCGCACTGCGATCTGACATTTCTGCTCAAACCGCGGACTCCCTGGTCGCCCTCGGAGAACGCATTTCTGCCTGGGCCCTGGCTGGCTATCTTCAGCAAACAGAGAGCAAAGCCGAGTTTGTGCGAGCTGAGAATGTGATCGTTACGGACAGCAATTTCGGCAATGCGGCGCCGGATATTGAAGCCACCCGCAAGAAATGCGAGCAGTCATTGCTTCCACTTCTGGATCGCGGTGTTGTGCCCGTGGTCGCCGGGTATAGCGGCGCTGACGCGCTTGGCAAGGCCACTACCCTGGGCCGTGGAGGATCCGATTACTCTGCCACCATCATTGGAGCAGCAGCCAGCGCCGATGAAGTCTGGATATGGACGGACGTGGATGGGGTGCTCACCGCCGATCCACGCATCTGCCCCGACGCAGCCACGCTGCCTGAGATCAGCTTCGAAGAAGCCATCGAACTAGCCTACTACGGCGCAAAAGTGGTCCATCCCAAAGCCGCATATCCTGCTGCTGAAGCTGGCTTCCCCGTCTGGATAAAGAATTCATTCCGCCCCGAGGCGGCCGGAACCAAGATCACTCACGATGCGAAACCTGCCAATTCGCCGGTCAAGTCGGTAACATCGGTAAAAGACGCCACGCTCATCTCGCTGTTCACGCGGCGCGATATTCATCCCGTAGAACTTTGGGGAAGGCTATTTCTCCGCCTGGGCCAGGAGCAGATTGAAGTGCTGTTTGCCACGCAGTCTTCGCCTGAACATGCACTGGGTTTGGTCCTTCGCAAAGACGACGCAGTTCGCGTTCTTCAGTTGATTCACTCCATTTTCCGCATTGAACTCGCACAGGGCGTGCTTCGTCCTGCGGAAGTGAACAATGAAATTGCGGTAGTGGCTGTTCTGGGCGAGTCAATGAAAGGAACTTGCGGCATCCTGGGCCGAGTTTTCTCCGCCGTCGCGCGATGTGATGTCAGCGTGATCGCCGTGGCGCAGGGCGCCAGCGAACTGAGCATCTGCTTTGCTGTGGCGACCGCGCGTAGTGCGGAAGTAGTGCGGGCCGTGCACGATGAGTTTTGTCGGGGGGCCGGAGCCAGCATACCTGTGTGCCTGCGGCCGAACGTTGCCATCGCAACGGGGGCACAATGAGTACAGTACCGGGGAATCCGCAGGTCGCCGCGCACATTCTGCGCTGTGTCCACTGCGGCAAAGTCCAGGAAACCGCCGATCGAATGTTCCGCTGCACGCAATGCTCGGAGCTGCTGGAGGTGGTGTACCCGGAATGGGCCTCCGCACCGCCAGGATTCGCACTGCGCCTGAAGGAAATCTGGCGCGAGCGGCGCGGATCTCCCCTGCCTGAAAATGCCAGCGGCGTATGGCGCTTCCGCGAGCTATTGCCCCAGGTAGACCGCCACAACATGGTCACGATGTGTGAGGGCAACACGCCGCTGATCCCGCTCAAGAAAGCCGCCCGTGAACTACGACTGCCACACCTTCTCGTAAAACATCAGGGCATGAATCCCACAGGATCATTCAAGGACACAGGGATTTCCGCGGCCATCACAATGGCAAAGGCAGAAGGTTTTTCCTGGGTGAGCTGCGCGTCCACCGGAAATACCTCAGCTTCAGTCGCCGCCTACGCCGCACGCGCAGAGATGAAGAGCATTGTTCTCTTGCCTGCCGGACAGGTGGCCGCCGGAAAGCTGGCGCAGGCCTTGGAATATGGCGCACACGTTTTACAGTTGCGCACGGATTTTGACGGCTGCCTGAAAGTGCTGCATGAAGTTGTGCGCAAGTTCTCCGCGTACCTGTTGAATTCACTCAACCCTTACCGGCTGGAAGGGCAGAAAACGGTGGCGTTCGAGTTGATGGAGCAGTTGGACTGGAGAGTTCCCGAGCACGTAATTGTTCCTGGAGGAAACCTGGGCAACAGCTCGGCTCTGGGTAAGGGATTTATGGAGCTGCGCGATCTTGGCCTGATCCAGTCTCTGCCGAAGATCTCAATCATTCAGGCGGCTGGGGCCAATCCGCTGGTCCGCACGATGCGGGAGAATGGCGGCACTGAA
>DATCAX010000312.1:0-5047 GCA_036512375.1 Candidatus Angelobacter sp.
ACGCGCCGCAGATCTCTGTTGAGATGTCGCAGGCCCAGGCGCAGACCAACACGGTCTATAACCCCGCCGTGGCCTCGAACCTCAACTCCGGTATTAATCCGACCTCGCCTCTACCTTGTAAGTTCCATCCCGGCTTCCCGACGCAGAATCCGAACTCAGTCTGGACCTTCAATGGAACCATTCCGCCAAAGTTGGTCATGGGCCGTTACGGCGAGCCGCTCCTGTTCCGCCATCACAACCGCTTGCCTGCAGACGTGACGCAGAACAACGGGTTTGGACGGAACACGATCTCAACCCACGAGCACAATGGCCACCACGGTGCGGAGAATGACGGCTTTACCGGCGCGTTCTTCTTCCCCAACCAGTTCTATGATTATCACTGGCCGATCGTGCTGGCGGGCTTCCGCTCCGTTAATACCACCGCGACCGATCCTCGGGCCGGCAGCCCCGCTGACAATGGCGGTATTAACAAGGTTCCGGGTGACTGGCACGAGACCATGAGCACCCACTGGTTCCACGATCACATGTTCAGCTTCACTTCGCAGAACGTGTACAAGGGCAACGCTGCGATGTTCAACCTCTACAGCTCACTTGACCGTGGTGACGAAACCGTGAATGACGGCGTTAATCTGCGCCTGCCTAGCGGTTCCTCAAACGGTAAGGGCTGGGGCAACCTGGATTATGACGTAAACCTGATGTTCAATGAAAAGGCCTTTGATGCAAGCGGTCAGCTTTTCATGGATATCTTCCAGTTTGATGGTTTCCTGGGCGACCTGATGTGCGTGAACCTCACGTACAAGCCGTTCTTTGAAGTGGAGCGCCGCAAGTATCGCTTCCGCATCCTGAACGCCAGCGTTTCCCGCTTCTTCAAGTACGGTCTGTCTGACGGATCGCCGATGATCCAGATCGCCAATGACGGTAACCTGCTGCCTACGCCAGTCGTGCAAACGATCTCTGACGAGCAGGGCATCGCCGAGCGCTATGACTGGGTCATTGACTTCTCCCGTTACAACATCGGCGACAAAGTCTGGATGGTGAACACGGCCGAGCATAAGGACGGCAAAAAGCCTTCTGCCGACCTGTCATTGGCCCAGGCGCTCTCCGGCCAGTCACCTGATCCTTGCGTTGGAAAGTTCCTGGAATTCCGCATCGTGCGGAATCCCGCGACTCCTGACGTGAGCCAGGTACCGAACGTGATGATTCCGAATCCCGACCTTTCGAGCATTCCGGTTTCACGCACGCGTACCTTCACCTTCGGCAGCGGCGCTTCGCAGCCTCTGGCCGCTGGTGACCCAGCAGCATTCTTCACTGGCGCGGGCGGTCAGCCTGGTCCGTGGGGCGTCGAAACCGACAACGGGAAGATGCTGAACGCCAGCTTTGGCCGTGTCTCGGCAGCCCCGGGCTACGGCACTCGCGAAGTCTGGACGCTGCAAAACGGTGGCGGTGGCTGGGATCACCCAATCCACATCCACTTTGAAGAAGGCCAGATCCTGGCCCGCAACGGTAGCGCTGCTAACGTTCCGGCCTGGGAAAAGGGCCGCAAGGACGTGTATCGCCTGCGTCCGGGTGGAAGCGTGACCCTGACCATGCAGTTCCGTGACTGGGGTGGAATGTTCATGGAGCACTGCCACAACACGGTGCACGAGGACAACGCCATGCTGGTCCGTTGGGAAATCGATAACGGTGGCGCGCCATTCCTGCGGCCGCTGCCGACACCGATCGCAACGCCTCAGGGTGTCACGTTTGTAGCGCCTGATGACATAGCCCCGACCGCGTTCTAACTCGGCGGGTGTAAGAAACTCAGATTGGCGGCCTGCAGCGCAAGATGCGGGCCGCCAATCCTGATTTTTAATTCCGGATAAAAAAGCAGTCTGGGGACAGGCAAGGAGCAGCATTCATGCGACGGACAGGCCAGGCGGGTTTCGCGACAGTTGCCGCCATTTTTCTTACCGCAATTCTTTATTTAGCAGCAGGCTCAACGCCCGCGGCGGCGGATAACGCCCGCTGGGGCGCCAACTATTTTCCCAATGTGATTCTCACCACGCAGGATGGCGCTAAAGTCCATTTTTACGACGACGTGCTTAAAGGCAAGAGTGTAGTAATCGACCTGATCTACACCAGCTGTGTGGATTCATGTCCGCTGGAAACCGCACGCCTGGCGCAAGTGCAAAAAATGTTGGGCGACCGCGTGGGAAAAGACATTTTCTTTTACTCCATCAGCATTGATCCCACGCATGACACTCCCAAGGTGCTCAAGGCGTATGCACAGAAATATCATATTGGCCCGGGATGGACTTTCCTGACAGGCAAGAAAGCCGATATTGAACTCATCAGTAAGAAGCTGGGCCTTTATAGCGAGCCAGATCCGAATGATCGCGATGGCCACACGCCCAGCGTGCTGATCGGGAACGAACCGAGCGGACAATGGATGCGCAATTCGGCTACAGACAATGCACGCTTTCTGGCAAACATGATCGGCAACTGGCTCAGCAACTGGAGTCACGCCCAGGCAGTGGACGCAAAAACCAATTACGAGCAGGCGCCGCCAATCGATATCAGTGACAATGGCCGCTACACCTTTACCACGCACTGCGCTGCATGCCACACCATCGGAAACGGCGATAAAATCGGCCCTGATTTGCTTGGCGTGACCAACGTGCGCGACCACGGCTGGCTGGAGAGTTTCATCTCAACCCCAGAAAAGATGATTGCAGCAAAAGACCCCATTGCCGTAGCGCTTTATAAGAAATACAACGGCATAAATATGCCCAACCTGCGCTTGACCGAAGCGGAGCTACATAATTTGATTGACTTCCTGGAGCGCCAAAGCGCTGCGCATGACAAAGAAGCAACGGAAAAGCCGGTAACGGTGAAAGCAGATTCCGGACAGCCGCTGCGGTAGAGGAATCCAGCGGCGTTCCGCATGCTGCCGTAAGTTCAAGTTGGCTGCGCTCGACCGATTTTTGCGGAAGATGGCCGCTCAAAAGCGAAAGTCCCTCTCCCAGTCGGGCGTTACAGGCAGGCGGCCACGGGGCCGCCTGCAATATTTTCCAGCCTATTTTTCTATGTGGGCGACAGCGCGCTCTTAATCGCCAGTAATTCCTTTAAAACTGCTTCCAGATCGCCTAAAGGCAGTGCGTTCGCGCCATCTGACTTCGCCTCCGCGGGGTTGTCATGCACTTCCATGAATACGCCATCCACGCCGGCTGCCACCGCCGCCCGCGCCAGCAACGGAATATACTCCGGCTGTCCCCCGGAAACCGCCTTGCCTCCGGCGCCTGATGATGGCAACTGTACGGAGTGCGTAGCGTCAAATACTACTGGCGCGAACTGACGCATGATGGCCAGTGAGCGCATATCAACCACCAGATTGTTGTAGCCAAAAGAGCTGCCGCGCTCGGTGAGAAAAATATTGTTGTTGCCTGACTCGCGGACTTTTTCCACAGCGTGGCGCATGTCCCATGGCGAAACGAACTGGCCCTTCTTGATGTTGATGGCCTTCGCATGTTTAGCCGCTGCAACCAGGAGGTCCGTCTGACGACAGAGAAACGCCGGGATCTGCACTACGTCCACCACATCAGCCACTGCGGGCATATCCACGGCTTCATGGACGTCCGTGAGCACCCGTACGCCAGTTTCTTTCTTTACTCTTTCCAGGATGCGCAGACCTTCTTCCAGCCCAGGCCCACGAAAGCTCTTGAGCGACGTCCGGTTCGCCTTGTCATACGACGCTTTGAAAATGTAAGGAATTTGCAGCTTCCGTGCAACAGCGCTGATGGCCTCAGCCATTTTCAGCGCGTGCGTCTCGCTTTCGATCACGCACGGGCCCGCGATGAGAAACAACGACGAGTCCGCGCCGATCTCCAACGAATCGAGGGTGAATGGATTTTGAACAGGCATAGCTTATTTGCGATTGGCGATTTGTGATTTCTGAATTGGCATATCTGCTGGAGGTAGTTTATGAATCAGCAACTCAAAATCACAAATCAAAAATTATCAATCGCAAATCCCTCACCTTCTTACAATTCTTTCTGGCCTCAAAAACATCTCCACATCTTCACTGCTTTTGTTATCGCGGCGTTTGCGGCCGTTTTCATAGCTTGCTTTCACAAAGCTGCTGAACAGCGGATGCGGCTCCAGGGGTTTTGACTTGAATTCCGGATGAAACTGGCAGCCCAGGAAATATGGATGATCGGGAATCTCCACGATCTCCACGTATGTTCCGTCCGGCGTTGCGCCGGTGATGCGCAAACCGCCGCCGGTCAAAACCGCTTCATACTCGCGATTGAACTCGTAGCGGTGGCGATGGCGCTCGCTGATCTCGGTTGTCTCGTAGGCCTTGGCTGCCTGGCTGTTTGGCTCCAGCTTGCAGGCCCATGCGCCCAGCCGCATGGTGCCGCCCAGTTCATCAATGCCGGTCAACTCACGCAATTTATAAATGATGCGGTGCGGAGTGGCCTGGTCAAATTCGCTGGAGTTTGCTTCATCCAGCCCGCAGACGTTGCGCGCAAACTCAATGCACGCGGTTTGCATGCCCAGACAAATTCCAAAGTAGGGAACTTTTTTCTCTCGGGCATAACGGATTCCATTTAGCATGCCCTCAATTCCGCGCTTGCCAAATCCGCCCGGCACCAGGATGCCGTCAAAACCCTCAAGTTGTGTCTCGTAGTCGCGACTGCCGTCTTTTGTCTCCAGCCCTTCAGCTTCCACCCAGGTCAGGTTCAGCTTTAGGTTGTGCGCTACAGCGCCGTGCACCAGCGCCTCTTTGAGTGACTTGTACGAGTCCTCGTACTCCACATACTTGCCCACAATGCCGATATGGACTTCATCACTGGGGTTGTAGACGCGGTGCATCAGCTCTTCCCAGCGCGTCAGGTCCGGCTGCTTTGATTCCATGCGCAGATAGCGCAGTAGCAGCGTGTCCACGCCTTCACGCGCAAACACCAGCGGCACTTCATAGATCGATGCCACGTCTTTCGCCGTGATCACGGCTTCATCTTCCACGTTGCAGAAAAGCGCGATCTTGCCTTTCAGTTCCTTGGAAAGG
>DATCAX010000313.1:0-2672 GCA_036512375.1 Candidatus Angelobacter sp.
ACTTAACGGTGGCACGTATTGCCTCGACGCTACATCCCTGGTCAACTCCAGTAATTGGATCGGGCACCACGAAGGCCGCAACCCTGGTTTTTCTGTCCTTGGACATAAGGAGCAAGCGAAAAGGCTCGCCTTTGGCGGGCGTGAATACTAGTTGAATAGGCGGCCGGCAGCCGCTCTGTTTGGTGCCACACACTCTGCCATCGGCTGCCAAGAAAACTTCAGGCATGATCAAACCCGGCTCAGGCTCAGTAACCGGCCACTGCAGTAGTGAATAGGGATGTTTGCTGGAGGCCCCGGTAACATAGAGGTCATAAGCTACTATCAGCTTTCCGTTCTGCTGGCCGCGACTGGCCTCTCGCATCTCAGCGCTGGCCCCCGGAGTGCTGCCCAGAGCCACCCATTGATCAATCAGCTGGATACTTTTCTGGGTGTCCCGAGACATTTCATCGCCCTGCCCAGACCCCACAGGGCTTTGAGGTAACAACCAACCGATTAGAGTTGAAGTGGCCAAGAGCAAGATTGTGAGCTGATTCATGGCTGCATCATATCCCGAATTTGAATTCTGCCAAGATGGCACGTCCGCAGTTCCGGCAGGAAAACTTTTTCGAACCGGGGATTAGCTGTTAACGTATCCTTTCGACGGGGAGACTGCTTGGAAGAGCAACAAACAGGGGCACTTGTTCGCCGATGCCTGGCAGGCGATGCCGCGGCATGGGAGGAAATTGTGCGCTTGCACAACAGGCGGATCTACAACTTGTGCTATCGGTTCACGAACTCCCCGGACGACGCCCAGGACCTGACGCAGGACGTATTTATCCGCGTTTACAAGTCGATGGGCAGCTATCACATTGAAAAAGGGGCGTTTACGACCTGGTTGACGACCCTGACCAGGAACCTGCTGGTGGACCATTTCCGCAAGAGCAAGCAGGACCGGGTGACGGATTCGATTGACGCGGGGCTGCGGGAAGAGGACGATTCGCTGTCTCTGGGCGACCGGCTGGAGGATCCGAGGCCGAACCCGGACGACAGGCTGGCCAGCAAGGAGACCCAGAAAATGGTGCAAATGGCGCTGGCAAGGATCAGTCCGGACCTGAGGGAAGCAGTGATTCTAAGGGACTTACAGGATATGGACTACAAAGAGATTGCCCAGGTGTTGCGGGTGCCGGAGGGAACGGTGAAGTCGCGAATAAACAGAGGAAGAATGGAACTTGCGCGATTAATTTCTCGTAATAAAAGGCAGGCAAGCAATGAATAACGAAGCAAAAAACGGGATGGAATGCGGCGAATTTGAAGCCCTGCTGGCAGACGCTCTGGATAACGCCATAGCAACTGACACGCGGACGGCCTTCGATGAGCATGGCCGCGGCTGCGCGGTCTGTGGGCCACTGTGGGCTGAGGCCAGGGAAGGCATGTTGATGGTCCAGGGGCTGGCCGAGCTGGAGCCACCGAAGAATCTGGTCCACAACATTCTGGCAGCGACCAGCAGGAAAGAAGCTACGGCAGAGCAACTGGCCGAAGACGCGAAGCTGGGCTGGATGGAGCGGATGCGCCGGAACTTGCGGCCGCAGGTCGGCGGACTGATGCATTCACGCTTTGCCATGTCATTCGCCATGGCGTTCTTTTCGCTCAGCATCACGCTCACGCTGGCTGGAGTGAAGGTGACCGATGTGAAAAACATGGTCGAGCACCCGAGCATGCTGCGCAAAAACGCGGTGCTGGGATTTACCCACGTTGAAGCCAAAGTCGCAAGCTATTACGAGAACCTGAGGCTGGTGTACCAGGTACAAGCTAAAGTCCGCGAGCTGAAAAAGAATACGGCGCCGGTGACGGATACAGGTGGAGAGAATCGGCAACAGAACAGGAAGTCGACGCCGGATGGCGGGCGTGAGAAGCCGAGTGAAAATTACAGCATGGAGCGCGATGGTGGGTTGATCGCCGAAACGTTTACGTGGCATGAAGGAGCCCAGATATGAACTGCGCCGTACACAATCAGACACCGGCAGTAGCGTACTGTCGTACGTGCGGCAAAGCGCTCTGCGAAGACTGCAAGCGCGACGTCATGGGCGCCATCTATTGCGAACCGTGCATCGCCGCCCGATTGCAGGGCGCAACTGCTGGAGCAACGATGCCCGGCGCCATCCCGCCACCGCCTCCGATGAGCGTCCCAGGCGCGCCCAAACCAACTATTGCTGGTCTGTTAGGCTTTGTGCCTGGCGTAGGGGCCATGTATAACGGGCAATTTGTGAAGGCTTTCGCGCACGTTTTGATTTTCGTAATGTTGATCGTTGCCGCTGACAATATCCACTGGGCGTTTGGGTGGATGATCGCCTTCTTCGTGGTCTACATGGCCTTCGAGGCCTACAAGACCGCCGAAGCAAAACGCCATGGCTTGCCCGCGCCTGATCCTTTAGGCCTGGACAAAATGTTTGACTTGCAGGAAGGCAACATTCATTCCACTGGCGTTCCGCCCGTTGGAAACGCCGCCGCGTATCCGCCGGTCGGGAATGCCGTATATCCGCCAGTATCACCGCAGCCGACTCCGCCTCTTCAGGTTGAGCCGCTTCCACCAACGCGCGACACCGCCCCGATCGGCGCCATTGTGCTGATTGGTCTTGGAGTTGTCTTTCTTCTCCAGAATCTGGGCGTTCTTCGCATGCATCACTTGGGCCCTC
>DATCAX010000314.1:0-5485 GCA_036512375.1 Candidatus Angelobacter sp.
GCAATGATGAGCTGGTGGATCTGGCATCAGACGAGCAAGAAGTTCTGGCTGCTGTTGTTTTACGTACTGTTGGCTTTCGGCGCATTGGCGAAAGGCCCCGTGGCTCCAGCCCTGGCCGTGCTGGTGGTGGGCGCTTATGCAGTGCTGCGTCGCGATGGCAGAATTTTTGTCCGCAGCCTGTCTGTACCTGGCTTTCTTTTATTTTTTGCGATCGTGCTGCCCTGGTATCTGGCGGTGCAACATAGAGTCCCGCAATTCTTCCGCGTTTTCTTTATTGAGCACAATCTGGAACGCTTTGGCACCAATCTTTATCAGCATTCACAGCCGTTCTGGTATTACTTTCCTGTTTTTCTGCTGGCCGCACTGCCGTGGACGTTATTTGTCGTGCCGGCGCTCGTTGCGGCCGGACGAAACGCCTTCACACAATGGCGCACACATTCAGAGCCGACCACAATCGATGCGGACGCTCATGCGCAGATTGATGACGGCCTTACCAGCTTTTTGTTTGTCTGGATTGTGGTGCCGATCATCTTTTTCAGTATTTCCCGCGCCAAGCTTCCGGGTTACATTTTGCCGGCGACCCCAGCAGCCGCATTGCTTGCCGCCGATTATCTGCACCGGTTGAAAGCCATTCCCCGGTTATTGACGTCGTTGCACGCATTGCTTTGCGCCATGCTCATGGTTGGCGCCTTGATGGCCCCATTCGCCATGGCCAAGCAAGCCCCGCCGCCGGCCTTGCAGATTGGGATGACCATTACCGGCGCCATAATCGCTGTGATGGTCCTGCTGATGGTCCGGCGGGAAGGCGTTCGAGTTCTGCACTTTGTCACTCTTGTCCCAACCATTCTGGCTGTGGCGTTTCTGTTGCGGCCGGCCGCCGCGACAATTGACCGCACACAATCGGCGCGGCCCATCAATCAGCGCCTGGCAGAACTGGGCGTGGCCGCCAGCGATCCGGTGGCGAGCTTTAACGTGAAGCGGCAAGTGGCGTATGGGCTTGATTTTTACCGCAATCAGCCGATTAGTCACTATGAGCAGGAAGGGCCTCTGGATATGCCTTCCGGCGTTCCGTCGGCGAAGCACGTGGTGGTTGCCAGAGAGGGAAGTCTGGGTGCGGTGCAGGCGGTTGCCGGCGACCGGCAGGTAACATCCATTGGGACCTTTCCGCCGCAGCACCTGGAATTCTTTCTGGTAAGCGCCGCGAAATAAAGGCAGTAGCGCCGCGGGTTCCTACTGGTTTGGTTCCACAACAGATAGAGGCTTTGATTAATTTCCTGACCAAAGCTAGACTCTTAGTTTCACCGCCAGTTACCGTAATTGTAGGCGGCAAGCGGGAAGTTTTCATGGGCCTTCATACCCCTATCGAGACACACCGGGCACATCCTTTTGGCGTGGAGATTCTGGACCTAAGGCACTTCAGCTCTCACAACCTGCGCCCATTGCTGGAGCAGGAAACCCTTTTGTGGGCGCAGATGATGTCGTGGGACTACCGGCCCTCCGCCGAAATGATTCTCCGCTATATCGATTCCAAGATCCTGCCCGGATATGCCGCGGTGGAAGATGGACATATTGGCGGCTACGCGTTTTTTGTCTATGAAGGCAGCAAGGGCGTGATTGGCGATCTCTACGCCGACGACTCCATCCGCATTCCCGGTGACACGGTAGAAAACCGGCTGGCCGTGCATGTAATCAACACGTTGCAGCAGTCGCCCGGGATACAACGTATTGAAGCGCAACTGCTGCCGCATGAATCGGGCGTGCTCAGTGCGCCATTTCTGGCGGAAGGATTCCGGCAATATCCGCGTTTGTTCATGACTCTGCCTCTCAGGAACGGAGTGCGGCCGGAAATATCGTCCATGCCGGATATCGAATTTCGCCGCTGGGGAGAGCAGGATTTCCAGCCCGGCGCGGCCGTAATTACTACGGCTTATCGTGGTCACATAGATTCAGAAATTAACGACCAGTATCGCAGCCTGAACGGCTCTCTGCGCTTCCTGAACAACATTGTCCGCTTTCCCGGTTGTGGTGTGTTTGACGCGCACGCATCTTTCGTGGCGCTGCATAAACCCACGCGCTCGATTGCCGGGCTTCTACTTTGCTCACGCGTCCGGGACGACGTTGGCCATGTGACTCAGGTTTGCGTGCTGCCGGAGCTTCGCGGCCGGCGGATTGGCGAATCGCTGATCGGACTATGCACGCAGGAACTGCGCACCCGCAACTTCCTGGGACTGAGTCTTACCGTAACGGAAGCGAATGCCAAGGCCGTGGATCTCTATCGCCGGCTGGGCTTTGAAACCCGCCGCCGCTTTGACGCGTTTGTGTGGGAAGGCTAGCTTTTATTTTTGTCGCTGCGCTCCAAACCGCTTAGCAGTTCGTCACACCTGGAGAGTCCGCATGCTCTTGTTGCGGCGCCATGCGGGCCTCGCGGCGAACTCCACAACGCTACTGCCTCGTGACCATCACTGCGGACTTAAACGTCGCGCCAGAAGAATCCCAACCCTGAATTACCAGCTGATGTGTGCCAACCGCAACTGGCAGGGTAGTGTCCGCTGTCCCCGTTGCCGATTGAAACTTGAGCACGCCGTCGAGATAAACTTGCGTCGCCACAACCGGGTAACCGGACGAGGCAGTTCCGGCGGCCCGAATAGACGTCGCCGTGGTCGAGGTGGTGGTCGGGCTGCTGATGGTCACAAATTGTGGCTTCACCACAACCGTGGCGACTGTGCTTGACGAAGCTCCCAGATTGTCGGTGACCGTCGCTTGCACCGTGTAGGTTCCCGCAAGTTTGTATTGGTGCGACGCGCCGACCGCTGATGCTGATGAGCCATCGCCAAAGGAAATGATGGTGCTCGTAATAGAGCCGTCAGCGTCAGTCGACGCGGCGGCGGAAGCGGCGACAGAGCCTCCCATCAGAACCGACCCGGAAGTCAGGGTCAGGACTGCAACGGGCGGTTTGTTGATGGTTACGGCAACTTGTTTAGAAAAGCTCCGTCCCGCGATGTCCCATCCCTTCACGATCAACGAATGCGGGCCGCTTGTGAGTGAAACAGTGCCATCAAGGCTCGCCGAGTTCACGGAATAAACGATCGCTGCGTCCACATAAATCTGCATGGCGATAACCGTGGAGCCCGAGAATCCGCTGGCCACAACGTGGACCTGTGATGGCAAAAGCGCGCCGTCGGCAGGGCTGCTCACGATTACCTCAGGAGCTTTTACGGTTACGCTGGTGCTGGCGGTGGAAGAAGCGCCTAGATTATCAGTGACCTTGGCTGTAAGCGTATAAACGCCCGCCGCGGAAAACGTGTGGGATGCGGTAAGGCCGCTAGCCGATGTGCCATCGCCAAAGCTGATGCTCGAACTTGCAATGGCGCCGTCGGGATCACTGGAGCCGGCTGCGCTCACGCTGACCGTTGCGGGTGCATAAGAGGAATTGGGAGTCGCCGTGATCACTGCCGTTGGAGGCAGGTTGCTGCTGCTGGAAATCACAATTGCCGCTGCCTTGCTTGCGGTAGCCCCCAGGTTGTCCGTAACCGTGGCTGTGATGGTAAAAATTCCCGCCGTGGTGTAAGTGTGGGAAGCGCTTGAAGCGCTCACGGGCGCGCTGCCGTCGCCAAAGTTGATCGTGCTTGCCACGATAGTGCCGTCCGGATCCGTTGAGCCAGCCGTAGAAGCGGTGACTATTGCAGGCGGGGCAAGCGATCCCGTGACGGAGCTTTTCGTCAGCGGATTGGTGATGCTCAATGCGGCGGTGGGCGGCTGATTCGTTACCGTCAGCTGCACACCGGCAGAAATCTTGTTGGTCATTGAAGCCTTGCCGATGGCCTTCACGAAGATGATGTAATTGCCGGCATTCAGGCCAAACGGGGCCAGATCAAGCGAACTGCTGGTCGTGGGAAGATCGGCCAGCCACATGAGATTGGCGCCATCCTGGGACGCGAAAATCGTGAAGTGGTCCACCGTATTTGTCTGCCCGGTAATACTCCAGGAAGCCACGGTACCGGCGACGGAAGCGGATACGGTGACACAATTGTCGATGCCGCTTTCGATCTCAGACGCCTCTTCATAGTCGTTCCAGGTCACCAACTGAATGCCCAGCATCGGTTTTACTGAGTTGTAATACTTGCCGGCTTCGGCCAGCGTCTTCAACCAGGTTTGTCCGCATTGCTGTCCGATGATCCGGTCTGTTCCCCACGCCGCCAGTGTGTCATTGAAACCCTTGTAGCTTGAACCCGTGGAGTACTCTAATGGAAACGCAAGAGCCGTCTTGTAGTAGCTGTCCAGGTAATTCATTGCCATCAGGTTGGTGGCAGAAACCGTGGTTGGCTCAACCCAGGAATAAGCCCCGCTCGTTTGCGGTTTCGTGAACCCGCTGCCGTTGCGGAAGATAAACATTGGATTGCCGGCCACGCCGGCGCGAACGCGCGTCCAGTCGATGGTGTAAGCCTCATGCCCAAAAAAATAGACGACGGGCCGTCCCGCGCTGGTCAGATAGGCGGTCGAGCCCGAGTACGTCACGTTGGCATAGTTAAGGTCGTCAATGAGCGTCTGTGTAACATCACAGCCGAGTGTGGCCGCGCAGGTCTTGAGCGCGCCGGCATCATGCATGATGGCAAAGTTAAAACCGGGGTGAAGTTCAGACTGGTGCATGAAAGCCTGAACCGCCAAGTCGTAGGAAGCAAAGTGCTTGCTGGACTCGCCGCGCCCATACCAATCGATAACGGCGCCGTCCAGCCCGCGGCTGAGCATATCATTGACCTGCTTCTGCACTTGCAGGGTGTCACTTGAGATATACCCCACGCTCATGTGGTCGCCAAAGCCGAACCAGGGAACAAAATGAGCGTAGATTTTAGCGGTGGATCCGGCGTATAGGAGGCTGCGGATAGGGGCTTTGCTGATATTGGTGGCCGCTATGTTGCCGTTTGTCTGCGCGGCAAAGCCGTTCGCTGTACTGGTGTTATTAGAAGTTTCGGTTACCAGAGTGGTGGTGGCCTTAAATGGCGTTGCCGCCGAAGCAAGAAGCGAATAAATAGCGATAAAACCGGTGACACATACGGCGCGAAATGGCACAACACACCCCCGGAAATGCGTCGCCCCGGAAAAACGACGAAATGAGCCTGGAAATTATTTATGTATTTGTTTGCGTGCTAGATTGAGTGGATTCTAGCCCGAATCGCTGTAACCCATATCCGCAAAAGCTCTAAGCTTTTCACCATGATTTACCCTAGAGGACTACAGAGAAGGCCCGAGCAGTGAAGGTTAGGGAACTAGAACACGTCCTAATGGTCAGTACAAAAGTCGGCAAACGGGGTGAACAACGTTCTGGCCAGAACTTGCTTCTAAATCAACCTGACACATACGATGGGATTGTGTCTGGAAAGAAATCCAGATGGGAAAGGGCTTATGAGCGCTCAACCAAAGGCCGAGTCCGTGGCAAAGATTCCCGCAGAAATTAACACCAAATTAAGGTCCCTGGCGCACGATCTCA
>DATCAX010000315.1:0-7974 GCA_036512375.1 Candidatus Angelobacter sp.
CTCAACAACAGTTCCTGGTCCACCGTTCCGGTGATGTAGGCCAACATGCGCGCCCAGATCATTTCCCCACCTTCAGCATCTTCGTTGTCATGGGAAATCGGATTCTACGCGCGATTCCCGTTTGAAGAAAGGACATACGAAAGAGGAACATGAGGAGCTGCAAAATCACGGCCTTGCGATATGCTTGAGTTTTTTGACCATACGACTTAAACTATTGAAACCAAAAGCTATGGCGGTGGTGCCAGGCGCTAGCGAACCCGTCTCTGCCCAAAATTCCCGTTAACAGGGAAAAATACAGGGAAATTGCTACCGCTTTTGATCCCCGAGGCATTCAATACCTGGATTTCATTGGTGTTTTATGGTTTTTCTCTCAGAAGGAGCTAAATCGTAACAGGGAACGAACAGGGAAATAACACCAGCAGCGCCAAACTCCAATTCTGCTGCTTCATCCAGGGTGAGAAAACATGCGACATCAGTTGCGAGCCTAGATTCCGGAGTCACCCGCGCTGGGCCGAGTGCTGCTGCCGCGCTCGGCTCATGGCGGGACGAAACTAGGTTTGCAGGTGGGCCATTTCCGCGCGGCCAATGCTCCGGCCAGCGCAGCCAATCCCTTGAAAGCGAAACGAGCCGTCTTGACATAGCGTTATGCCTCGCTAGTTGTTAGGCTGTGGTTATGGGGAAGCGGACTCAGAAGTTGCTGGTCTACCTCGATCAGAACTTCCTCAGCGAGATGTCGAAAGCGGACGTCAACGAGAAGGTGCGCCCGGAGTTCAAGGAAATCTATGAACTCCTTCACCAGGGATTCGTGGATGAAAAGCTCGTGGTGCCCGGTTCATTGCTGCACGACATTGAATCTAGCCTCGCAACGCAAAGTCATGTGGTTTTTTCGTGATCAGTCGAGCAGCACCACACAAACGGTCATCTGCACGATAGATTCACGAGCAACCCAGTGAGGCGAATTGATTTTGCTCCATAGATTCACACGTAATCGAAAAGGGTCATGAAACCAAAATCCATGTGCAACTGCTGGTGACAGTGAAATAGGGTTAGCCCCGGATTATCGGCAACGAAATCCACGGCGGCCTCCTGGTATCCGCCAACCATGACCACGTCCTTCAGGATTCCGGCAGTCGGAATACCCGACAAGCTGGTTAGTTCGAAACTATGCCGGTGAAGATGAATCGGATGAATGTCATCACTCGCGTTGCGCATGTGGATTCGATATCGCTTACCCTGCTTCAGGTGAAATGAAGCCGGAGCCATTTGATTGGCCATGGGATATGCGGTTCCGTTGATGGTCCAGCGATTGAAGCCTTCTTCAGCAGCGTTGTCTTTTGCAAAGATCATTTCGAAGGTTTCGTCCGGTACTGCAGCGCTAGCGCCGGCTTTGGCGAAGAGAGAATAATTCCAACGGGAACGCGGCGGCGCTACCCACTGTGGTTTACCTTTTCGTTGTGCATACTCTACGACGATCCCCATACCATGGCGTCGGTCGTCATCGGCAGTATCCCCCATGATCCAAACTCCTGGATGGTTCATCTTCACAACGGCAGAAATCCGCTCACCCGTTCCCAGCCAGAGCACCGGAACGTTGGCAGGGTTCGGCACAGGATTGCCATCCAACGCAACCACTTGGAATGAATGTCCTGGTAATGTCAGACTGCGAATCTCCGTGGCGCTGCCGTTCAACACATGGAACAAAACTCGTTCACCTTGCTTCACGCGAATCGGCTCTCCGTGCCCAAGTATGCGGCCATTGATCGTAAAAGATCCATAACCCACTTCATACCCATGAGGCATGCCCTTGGCGAGTGAAGCCTTCATGGCAGATCCACCCCGCTCCTCGAGCGTCTTCACTTTAGTCGCGGGAGAGAGGAAGTCTTGCGCCATGTCTCCCCCGCGGCTGAAAGTGGGCTCGAACTCCTTGAGCACGAGGAAGACCTCTCGGTCATAGTTGCCCGGCTCCTGTTTTGGCTCGATGTAGACTGGCCCAACCTCGCCGTTATATTGACCCGCGTAGAGATCCGTACCGGCTCGATTGTGCGTATGATAAAAACGAAAACCCGCCGGCTTGGGCGTGAACACGATCCGGCGTTTGCCATGTGCTGGAATGAAAGGTGTACCTTCTTCGGCTGCTCCGTCCACGTCAACAGGAATCATTTGACCGTGCCAATGCAGTTGTTCCGCGACATCGGTTTCGTTGTAAACATCTACAGTTGTCTGTTGTCCTTCTTTCAGGCGCAGCAATGGGCCGGGAAACTGTCCGTTGTATGTAGTTAAGGAAAGAATCCGGTTCTTTGCAATCTCCACGGGAGACGTTTTGATTCTGAGAGTGTAATTCGCCGGTTCGGAGTTAACGGCTGCTCCTGAGGATTGGTTTTTCTGCATCGCCGTTACCTCGATCTGACCGAAGCTGTATCCAGGGACCAAAAACGTGGCACCAGCCGCCATGCTTGCCGCCTTTAGAAAATTTCGTCTCGACTGGAAAGATCTTTTCATAAGTGCTCCTGATAGCTCGCCGCCAATTGATTTTCGGCGGAAGTGTTTTCCGCATCACCAGTGCGACTGCAGTCTGGAAAGCAGGATCAGTACCGCAACAAAATCAGTCGCCAGCATTCATGATAAATCGGCAATGACGCGCGAAATAGCCTCGCCGGATAAAGAAATAAGGGTGAAAGTGGCGACTCCACGCCGAGTGGATACAGTCGCGGGTCCAACTCTTGCTTCTCTTCATTGTCAGTCGTTCAGGCGCGTATCTGCGAGAAACGAATCCTACTCCGACCGCAAATGAAGAGCAGGGTGTGGTAACTCTCGGCTGTGGCTATGAGTGCCGTGGGGACTGCGACCACGAGCATCAGCCCTGTGAAGATGGCGCGCCTGCCGATGCGATCGGCAAGCGTCCCCATGGGAACCCGTGCTAGCGACCCCAGCAGTACCGGTACGACCACCAGGAGCGCCGTTTGCGTCGCGTCCAAAGGAAGCAAATCCCGGAAGTATGGGGCGAGAGCGCTCATCAGCCCCCAGGCAGCAAAGCAAATGGCAAAGGCCAAAGTTCGCGAGAGCAAGATTGAGATCGGCATTGAAGGAGGATGTGGTCATCGGAGATGCCGGCAACAAACGCCTATGAGAATTCAGCTCTATCTATCGCAACCACCATGAATACAAAAAAGCTTCAGCCGCGCGGCGGTGAAAAGAAGGCGCGCCGTTCTGGGTCAAACGAATCATCGTATGTGTCGGGAATCGACGATCGCGGATCACTCGCAGGAAAAGTATCGGCAATGGTCTTGTCCAACATCTTTCTCTCGCACGTCGTGCTCATTATGTTCGTCTATGAGTTGATCCTCAGGATCACGGACAAGATTATCTCCTTGCGTCCCTCCATTTATTTTCTGTGGTCGCTCAAGTACGGCGAGGTTGCAGGAGATAATCCCTGGCATGCCACCGGTTTAGAGTGGCAGACCACATCACCGCCGCCTACGCACAATTTCCATGAGACTCCCGTGGTTGATTTCCACCTTTCCTGAATTCACGATCACAAGCTGATCCGGTGGTACTCCGCGCTTGAGTAGGTTTGTACCCTGCGGCACGGTCACCGATTGTGCATACTGGGCGAGCTCAGTGCGCAGCTCCGGCGAGAGCATTGCGTACAGTTCGCTTGCAGTCTCGGTGGGCAGTGGTGTGGGAGTTCATAGTTTCACTTATAGACCTGCTTACCGTTACATTGCTGTGACGACTATCACCTGCCGCTGTGACTCTCAGGTAGTAACCAGAGCTTCCAGCCCGGTTTTGTTCGTGATTGTCCAGGTGGCGCCCTTGATTCTCAGCCAACCTTTCTTACGGAAAGCGGCGAGCACTCGCGAGACGGTTTCACGGGAAGTGCCAATGAGTTGGGCTATCTCTTCCTGCGTCAGCGTCACCCGTATGGGTGTTTCATGCGGTTTCTTTGTTGGCAGGTTCAGTGGGTTTTCCCCCCACTTCAGGATGAGCTTGGCCAGCTTTTCCGGCACTGAATTGGAAAGACCGAGGGAACGGATTTCATCGTAGGCGCATTTGCAATTGTGCGTGAGCTGCTTTGCTACTTTTAAGCCAACGTCAGGGAACTCCTGCAGGAAGCGAACGAAGTCGACTTGCGAGATGAAATTGGCCTGGCTGGGTTCGAGGGTCTCAACAGTGGCCTCATAGGGCGTGCCGGAAACTGCGGCAGTCAATCCTAGGGCCTCACCTGGTTCAGCGATCCGCAGGATCATACTCTTTCCTTCACTCGACGTTGTTGATAATTTGGCCCGCCCCGTACAGAGCACGAAAACACCCCGTGGCGGCTGGCCTTCAAGACACAGCATCGCGCCTTTTGGATATACAGAAGTGGCCTTGATGTTCTGTAAACGGAGCAGCGCTTCGCGGGAGAGGTCACAAAAGAGTCGCTGCTCGCGGAAAGCGCATTTCAAGCAATCTTCAATGATTCGGAAGTTATAGGCCATCGACATAGCGAACTCCCTCAGCCAAATTTCACACTTCAGGGTAGATCGCTCAGTCACGTTGCGATGTGATGGCCATCACACGTGAAGTGTGTCATCCGCCTACAGAACCGGTGACTGCAGTCACATACGGGAAGAGAACCTCGCAAGCACAATGAGCATTCAGAAACATTGATTGAGCTGTTAGATCATATCGGATAAAGGGCCAACTCATTTGCTATAAGGGTGGATTTATGCAAAACGCGCTCTCCACAACTGGGGCTTCCTTCAAAAATATTCTTTTCCTTACCGATTTCAGCCCCGCGTCTACCCCTGCGCTGGCCTATTCGCTGGCGCTGGCCCAGCACTTTCAGGCGCGACTCTTTCCGGCCCGCGTAATGGAGGATGCTTTCACGAGCTCCCCTGTTGGTGGGGATGCCCGGGCGATCGGCGTTCTGGAAGAAAAGAAAAAACATGAGTTCGTCAGCCTGGAGAGTTTCAACGGCATCGAATTCAACCCACTCATCAGCCATTCCTGACCTGGAGAACACTTTTCCCTACTGGATCGCTGAATACGAAATTGACTTGATCGTTGTCGGAACGTGCGGGCGCAGGGGCCTGCAACGATCGCTGCTGGGATCGACGCCGGAACTGGTTCTCCAGATCGCATCATGCCCGGTCCTGACAGTTGGACCAAAGGTCAACCTCTCACGTCACTTCAAATTGGCATTTGACAAAATTCTATTTCCAGCTGAACTCGGTCCACATTCGGGAGCGGGATTGCCATACGCCTTGGCGCTGGCCAGCGAACGGCGCGCCAGGCTTACTCTACTTCACGTTCTACCCGAGGACTCGTGCCGCTATCGTGACCGGAGCGGCATCCTGCGCTTCGCCATGGATGAGCTCCAAAGACTGCTCCCGAATGAAGCAAGCACCTTCTGCAGGCCGGAGTTTGCGGTCGATGCTGGCGAAGCTGGCGAGCAGATAGTTCGCTTCGCTCGCAGCGAGCAGCCGGATGTGATCGTGATGGGCGTGCCGCCCGTCGGCGAATCCGCCGTCCAGATGCGCGCCAGCGTTACTTATCGGGTGATCAGCTCGGCGGCGTGCCCGGTGCTCACAGTACGTGACGAAATAAGGAATGATTCAGCATCCCGCAGCCGGGGGGCCCACGCCTGAGTCCCCTGGTTATGAGCCTGCTGTACTCGCGGGCAGAAGCAGCGCGTTCGCGCGCTTCTTCTTGAGTTTTATGTCTACAATCGCAGACCACCGAAGATGCGTGATGGGGGGCACAGCGGGCCGTAGAGTTGCCGATGAATACTGATGATGAAGTGAAAAACAGTATGAGTGAACCCAACCAGATCGAAAGCCACCGGCTGTTGCAGTTGTTGAGAACAGAGCTTGGGTTTTTTGACGCGGGAGGATATGGTCGAACGTTCCGCGGTCAATGGCGCCCCACACTACTTCTGCGCGATTCGCCGACGTGCATTAATTACGACGACACCGGCCGGCAGAACCCGTGCACCGAGTGCCCGCTGTTCGCTCTGGTTGCGCCTGAAAAAAAAGATAGCCTTGTCCCCTGCCATTACATCCCGCTGAATAAAGGTGGAGTGACCATCGCCGATCTGTACAAGCAAGGGTCACCGACATCTCTCGATCGGCTGTACCGGAATTGGCTCCAGGACATCACCCAAAAAGTAACGACATCATAAGGAGGTTCTTATGCAAGCTCTGCAGACCGTAAACAAAATTTCATTCAAAAACATTCTATTCCTGACCGATTTTACCGAAGCCTCAGACTCCGCCATGGCATATGCGGCCGGCCTGGCGCGACATTACAACGCACAGCTCTATCCCGCCCACGCGTGTGATCCCGTCATACTTACAGAATCGGCTGGAACTGACATTCTTCAGGAAGTAGAAAACAACAGCCGTGAACGGTTGACAAGGCTGGCAAAAGAAACCGGCGTGGCATGCATTCCACTCTTCGCTCGCGGTCCCGTGGAAGCTGCCGTTCCGTTTTGGATCACAGAACATGGCATTGACTTGGTGGTTATGGGAACACACGGACGGCGCGGGCTAAAACACTTCATAATGGGCTCGATCGCAGAAGGTATTTTCCGCAATGCTACTTGCCCTGTGCTGACCGTGGGGCCTCACGTAACAGCCAGGCCATATCACGATTTCAAAGTGGAGAACGTTCTGTTTCCCACCGATTTGGGCGATCACGCGCAATTTGCGGCTCAGTATGCTCTGTCCGTAGCACAGGAAAGCCATGCCGATATTACCTTCATGCACGTGATCTCGGAGGATGACACTTTTGGAGGCGATCGCGTGGCGCTGGTGGAAAAAGCTTATCGGAAGCTCAGCAAGGTCGTTCCTGCAGAAGCCAAAGACTGGTGCAAGCCTGAGTTTGTGGTTGACGTCGGAGATCCGGCGAAGGAGCTGCTGAGGTTCGCCGCGACCGAGCGTCCTGACCTGATTGTATTGGGGCTGCCGGCCGGCAAGAAGTTTAACAGTCATTTCCGCACTGGCGTAACTTATACAATCGTCAGCTCGGCGCCCTGCCCCGTACTCACGGTGCGTGACGCATGGAGTGACAACTGAACTTCCCGCAGCCAGTGGCGCTGCGCGCTGGGGGAGCACGCGCGATCATGGCTGGAATCTGCTGTTCCGGGAGCAAAGAAAGCAGCGCTTAGGCGCTGCTTTCCTGCCTACCCGGATAGTGGGCTAAAATAATTCAGATCCCGGCAGATCCGAATTAGGAAACTGAGGTTGGCCGTCACTGCAGCGGAGTACCAGCTAGGCGCCTTCACCAGCCATCGCCGAAGTGGCAGGTCAGTACACGCGAGACAGCCAGACCCAGAAGATGCGATCAGCAGCCCGCAACCTAAGCCGACGGCCACGAGTATAACGTCGCAACACCAGAAGCTGATGCCGCATGCAAGGCGACGCGGGACTGAATACAGCTTCGCAGAAAGGAAAACAAAAGCCAGAAAATGGTCAACATGGGAACGCGACAGCCTACAAGCTCGAACCCGTAAGGTCAATAGCCTCAATCAGAAACGGAGTTTTAACTAGGGACAGGCGCCAGAGTCTGGCCTATGCCGGAAGCGGCTGGTCTGCTAACCAGTGCGGCTGGCGTTTTTCCAGGAACGCCAGCACTCCTTCGACCGCATCGGGCTGGTGCATAAGTTCGTCCAGGTAAACACGCTCCAGAGCGGGCAAATCAAGTTCTAACGCGCGAAGCAGCGGTCGCCGTGCTGCTTGCGCGGCAAAACGCAATGCCGGAGCTGATCGTGGTAGAAATTCGGATTCCAGCCAGGAGTTAAGCTGCGCCTCAAGGTCGCCGCAGGGAAAGACCTTGTTGACTAATCCAGCAGCGGCAGCCCGCGACGCTGTGCAGCTAGCGCCCGTCAGCACCATTTCCGCGGCCCGTCCTGACCCTACCCGCACCGGGAGCAGCGCCGCGCCTGCGGGTGGAAACACTCCCAGTTTGATCTCCGGTAGCCCGAACTGCGCG
>DATCAX010000316.1:0-4045 GCA_036512375.1 Candidatus Angelobacter sp.
GAGCGGTTACAGTGCTTCTCGCCCGGTCCGCATAGGCAACGGCGCCCTGCACCAGCTTCAACTCGATGTTTACGGCGAGGTGATCGACGCGAGCGCACAATACGCCGGGCACATGGGCAGGTTCGACCGAAGCACGCAAAAGGTTCTGATTGGACTGGGAAAATATGTAGCACACAACTGGGATGTCCCTGACGAAGGAATCTGGGAACCGCGGTCAGGCCGTCAGAATCACACCCATTCGCGGCTGTTGTGCTGGACGGCGCTGGACCGACTCCTGGCGTTGGAGGAGAAGGGAATCCTCTCCGGCGTGCCACGAGACTGGTTCACTCGTGAGCGAGAACGCATTCGGCAGCAAATCGAGCGTCGCGCCTGGAACGAACGCTTGCAGAGTTACGTCAGTGCTCTGGATGGAGACAAAAGTGACGCCACACTGTTGCGTCTTCCATGGTACGGCTTCGAGAAAGCGCATTCCGAGCGCATGAAGGGCACGTACCGTAACGTGTGCGATAAGCTTGGTGGGAATCATGGCCTGCTGTTTCGCTATGAGCGTCAGACGGCCGAAGGAGCGTTTGGTATCTGCGGCTTCTGGGCCGTCGAGCACCTGGCGCTTGGCGGAGGTACGTTGCAGCAAGCGCATCAGAACTTTCAGGAGCTGCTGAACTATGGCAACGACCTGGGCTTGTTTGCCGAAGAGGTTGATTCTGATACTGGTGACGCTCTGGGTAACTTCCCCCAGGCATTCACTCATATAGGACTGATTAGCGCTGCGCTTACCATCGAGGAACAGGAACGCGGGAAAGCACATCCCGCCGTTCACACCGGCGCGGATGTCAGAGCTTCCGCCAGGGAAGTAAAAGTATGAACTGGGGTAGTTGGCTGCTTTGGGGCTTCGCCGCCACCGTCGTACTAACCACGATCAGCGCGGTGGCGCAGGGGCTCGGCCTGACGCGCATGAATCTGCCATACATGCTGGGGGCCATCTTCACTCCCCATCGGGACAAGGCCAGACTTTATGGCTTCGGCATCCATGTGGCAGCCGGATGGTTGTTCTCCCTGATTTACGTTCTCATATTTCAGTCGCTTGGGGCGGCGGGTTGGTGGCGCGGCGGTGTGATCGGCTTGCTCCACGCATTCTTCGTGCTTGTGGTGGTGATGGGGCTCTTGCCTGGGCTGCACCCACGGATGGCAAGTGAGCAACAGGGCCCTGCCGCACAAAACATGCTGGAACCGCCCGGGTTCCTGGCGCTGAATTATGGAGTGCAAACGCCGCTGGCGATATTGCTGTCGCACGTAGTTTTCGGAGCGATCCTGGGGACCTTTTATCGCTTAAGGTAGCGGCGCTGATAGCTTGCGCCCGGTGGCGAACAGTCATGCCGCTGGGATTAGCGTTACTCAACAATGCGTTCTCCGCCTGTCGCAAATCCAACGTCGCGTGCTGCGCAACGACTGCAATGTCGGACCCGAGGGTGCTGGAGAAGTCGGTGCCTTCTCGGAATCGTTCTAGTTCGCGAGGAAGTGGAATACCCCTGAAGAATCTAAATTGGTTTCTAAGCAGTGGAACCATCTTAGTGTCAAAGGAAACGGCGTCGAGGCAACAATTTGCCAACGTCGCGCAACCTGCCCGATTCACTCCGAATCTGCTTCTATATGGGAACAAATGCCGGCGCAAAGATAACCGACGCCTCGGTTCACGCGTTTACGATTCCAACGAATTCACCAGAAGCAGATGGCACGTTTTCATGGGACAAGACAACGCTGGTTCTCGTGACCCTCACTTGCGGCAGTACGCGGGGCATCGGATACACCTATGCAGACGACGCCACCGCAATGCTCGTAAATACTCTGTTGAATAACATTGTGCGAGGGCGCGACGCGTTGAATATCCCTGAATTATGGGATGATTTAGTGGGCGCGATCCGCAACTTGGGCCGCCCTGGCATTTCCTCCATGGCGATTTCCGGAATTGATTGTGCTCTCTGGGATCTCAAGGCAAAGCTGCTCAATTTGCCCCTTGCATCGCTTTTCGGAACAGCCCGCGACGGAGTTCCAGTGTACGGCAGCGGCGGATTCACGTCCTACTCTGACCAGCAGCTCTCTCAGCAGCTTGGCGGATGGGCGGCAGACGGGATACAACGAGTCAAGATGAAGATCGGGACGCGTCCCCACCAGGACCTGCATCGGGTGCGTATTGCGCGTGAAGCTATTGGTCCAGATGTGCAACTGTTTGTCGATGCAAACGGCGCATATACTCGCAAGCAAGCGCTGCACTTTGCTGAGCAGTTCACTAAGTTCGACGTGCGCTGGTTCGAAGAGCCCGTCAGCTCCGACGATCTTGCTGGCCTTCAATTGCTGCGTAACCGGGCACCCGCTCATATGAACATTGCTGCCGGCGAGTATGGATACGATCTCCACTACTTCCGTCGCATGTTGGAAGCCGAATCAGTCGACGTCTTGCAAGCGGACGCAACTCGGTGCGCCGGCTTTAGCGGGTTTCTTCAGGTCGCGTCACTATGTCAGGCTCGCAGCATGCCCATGTCCGCTCATTGCGCGCCAAGCCTGCATCTACACGCTTGTTGCTCTCTCAAAATGATGCAGCACATCGAGTATTTTCACGATCACGTTCGGATCGAGAAAATGTTTTTCGATGGGTTCCGCCAACCAGTGAACGGCATGATGCGCCCCGACCTGTCGCGCCCTGGAATGGGTCTGGAGTTCAAGTCCCAGGACGCACAGAAGTTCGCGGCGTAGAAGTTAGCAAATCCGAGCAAGCCGAGTCTGTTTGTTAAATATCTTGTTACGATGCATCTGGAGACCTCCTTAGGCCCCAGTCGGGAATCCAAGTTATTACGGTAAGCCGTGAAATGCATTATCGCCGTCTGGCAATCGCTGGTTGCGGACTACTTTAGACCTATCTCTCAACCGGATGCTTCATCGCCTACGAAGTGCATGGCATGTGCAACGTTCAAGGAGGAATTCTGTGGCAAAGAGCGTGGCTGACGCTGATGTACACGAACACTCCCAACAAGAGATAAAGCGGCCTGCTGCAAGAACATCAACGGCAAAGACAGTAGCCGATCTATTGATCGAGAGACTCATCGCATGGGGAGTTGATACGATTTTTGGTTTTCCGGGTGATGGAATTAATGGATTTTTTGAATCTTTGCGGACGCGGCAGGACAGACTGAAGTTCATTCAAGTACGTCATGAGGAGGCAGCGGCATTCGCCGCTTGCGGGTACGCGAAATATACAGGTCGCCTTGGTGTCTGCCTCGCGACCTCGGGTCCCGGCGGCATCCATCTGCTCAACGGCTTGTACGATGCAAAGTGCGATGGCCAGCCCGTTCTGGCCATTACCGGCCATACGTTTCACGACCTGATCGGAACGCACTACCAGCAAGATGTCGATCTAGACAAGCTCTTCATGGATGTTTCCGAATACAACCAGCGAGTAATGGGGCCGGCGCACGTGAACAATGTGGTGGACGAAGCAATTAAGACCGCTCTGGCCCGCCGCGGTGTGAGCCACATCACGATTCCCAAGGATATTCAGGAAATGCCAGCTTCGGATAAGGAGAGATCGGACGCAAACGTGCCGGGCCACAGCGCGGATCTATTCGCGGCCGCTTATCCGCAGCCTCCGCAGAGAGCACTGGAAGAGGCCGCGAAGATCATTAACAGTGGATCAAAGGTCGCTATTCTGGCCGGACGCGGTTGCCTGAATTGCCGGGAGGAAGTGCTTCAACTGGCCGAGAAAGTTGCCGGTCCTATTATCAAGCCTTTGCTGGGTAAAGCCGTAGTTCCGGACGGTAGTCCTTACACGACAGGTGGGATTGGATTGTTGGGGACGGCGCCGTCTCAGGATGCGCTTGAGGAGTGCGACACTCTCATCATAGCGGGCAGTGGTTTCCCCTACATGGAGTTTTATCCCAAGCCGGGAAAAGCAAAGACGATCCAAATTGACATTGACCCAGCCCGCATCGGGCTGCGCCATTCCGTCGAGGTTGGGCTGGTTGGCGAATGCCGGTCCGTGTTGCGCTTACTTCTG
>DATCAX010000317.1:0-4039 GCA_036512375.1 Candidatus Angelobacter sp.
CGATCAGTGGCCCAAGGAGCACGGCGATTATGCTGATCATCGCATTTGTAACCCAGCCCAGGATCAGGCAATTCATTGCTAACCCAAGATAGAGAGCCTTGAAGCCACGCAGAAACGCCGCAGGCTTACCGCCGTAGCGCATCTCCGTCAGTTCCACGTCAGTCAGGACTTCCGCACGCCGCCAGTAACGGGCAAAGAAGAAGACGGTCAGCATGCCGCCCAGGCAAGAGGTCCACCAGATCCAGTTGCCGGCGATTCCCTGGGTCGCAATCACACCGCTCACAAACAGCGGGGTGTCCGCGGCAAACGTTGTCGCCACCATGGAAGTGCCGGCCAGCCACCAGGAGACATTTCGCCCCGAGACAAAAAATTCCTCTGTGTTGCCGCCGGAGCGCCGGCGGTAATAGATGCCAATCGCCAGGTTGATCAGCAGGTAGCCGGCAATCACGGTCCAGTCAATCCAGGTTAGCGACATTAGGTCTCCTGCTCCTCACTAAAGACGTGTCAGCCCAGCTCGCGGCTCAACGCCAGACTAGCAGATGAACCCGCCGGCGTGACCCGGGGAAACCGCTTAACCAGAGGGGAGCGCCTGCAAGATCAATGCCTTCGAACCACGGCCAGAAGGTGACGATAGTGCGTGATATTCTGCTCCTATCCGCCTCGGCATTTCTGGTATTGTTGCGCCATGGTTCAAAAGTTGCTGCACGCCAGCATATTTTTGCTGGCCTTGTCCTCTCCTGCAATTGCCGGCGACTTTCAGCGCCCGGCGCCGGTCCATCTTGATCATGACGGTGAAAAGTGGGCGCAGAAGACGCTGAAGAAACTTTCGCTTGAAGAAAAAGTCGGGCAGATGTTCATGATCCGCCTGGCGATGCCCCAATTTGTAAACCTCAAGAATCCTGATTACCTGAACTGGCTTGACCAGATTGAGCGCTATCACCTTGGCTCTGTCCTGCTTACGGTCCCTGCCGAGGGCCCATCACTCTCGAAAAGCGAACCATATGAAGCAGCCATGTTAATCAACCAGTTGCAGCACACTTCCAAAATCCCGCTGCTGGTGGCCGCCGACTATGAGCGCGGGCTCTCCATGCGCCTGAATGGCACCACGGTTTTTCCACACAGCATGGCCTTTGGCGCCGCAGGCAAGCCGGAATTTGCCGAACAATTTGGACGGATCGTCGCTCAGGAATCGCGCGCCATCGGCGTGCAATGGAACCTGATGCCGATCGCCGACGTCAACTCCAATCCCGTGAATCCGGTCATCAATACTCGCTCTTTCGGCGAGGATCCCACTGAGGTGAGCGCTTTGGTCACCGCGTACATTCACGGCGCCCGCGGTTCCGGGCTACTGACGGCAGCGAAGCATTTTCCCGGACACGGCGACACCGCCACGGATTCACATCTGGGATTGGCGGCGGTGAATCGGACGCGCGAACTAATTAACCAGATCGATCTTCCGCCTTTCCGTGCCGCCATAGCCGCCGGGACGGACGCTGTCATGGTTGCGCACATCACGGCACCATCGCTGGAACCAGACTCATCAAGAGTCGCCACCAACTCGACCGCGATCGTCACAGGAATTCTCAAGCAGCAACTTGGATTCAACGGGCTGGTAATTACCGATGCAATGGATATGGGCGGATTGACCAGCGTGTATCCGGAAGGCGGCTCGGCCGCTGCGCGGCATGCTGCCACGGACACAGTAAAAGCCGGCAATGACATGCTGCTTCTGTTCACTGATCTTGACGGCGCATACAAGGGTCTGGTGGCCGCAGTACGCAGCGGCGAGATTCCGGAAAAGCGCATTGACGAATCCGTGTTAAAGATCTTGCGGGCGAAGGCGAGCGTTGGACTGAACAAGGCAAGTCAGGTCGATATCAATACTCTTTCGTCTGTCATTTCCAGTCCTGAAAATCTGGCGGTGGCGCAACAGATGGCAGATTCCTCCATCACACTAGTCCGCGAAAATGGCCGCATGCTCCCGCTCAAACCACAGGGCTCTTCGCCTTCTGCGCCTGCTTACGGAGCTGTGCAAAAGGAAGGAAGCAGGCTCCTGTGCATCATTTTTACTGACGACGTTCGAAGTGACAACGGACGACAACTGCAGCGCGAACTGAGAGCCCGGGTGCCCGACGCTCGCATTATTTTTGTGGATCCGCGCATCGCTGCGGGCAGTTCGCCGGAGATCCAGAGCGCTCTCAACTCAGCGGAGAACGTTGTGGCTGCGATCTATCTGGTTCCCGCGCCGGGCCGCGCTGTGCGAACTGAAGGTGCGATTGGCGTAAACACAATCTCCGTCCCAGATGCCACGGCGGCTTTGTTGCAATCTATCCTTCAGGCGAAAAAAGACAAGACGGTGGTCGTCAGCTTTGGCTCGCCCTATTTCTTATCGGATTTTCCCCAGATTGATAATTACGTGTGCGCTTACTCCAATGCGATTACTTCTGAGACAGGAGCCATAAAGGCACTCTTCGGTGAGATTCCATTTCGCGGCCGCTTGCCGGTGACAATACCCGGAGTGGCGCAACGCGGCGCCGGTATTGACCACCCAACCCAATCCCTGCGCAAGTAGCGATGGTAGCAAAAGCGATTCCGGCGACTAATCTGATTCCTGCAGGGTCTTCACGTGTGCCTCAAGCGCTCTTGAGTATTCACGTTCGGCGGTGAGTTCTGACTGGAGCTTTTTGACCAGGCCTTCCAGACGCATAATCTCAATCTTCAATTTTCCGGCGTCATTGAGCGGCGCAGCTTTCGCGGCCGTGGTAGCGCCGTTCCCGTTTGCGGCGACCGACGAAGAAGCCGGAATCGTGGCTGCTGCTACTGGCGCGGAAACCGGAATCGGCTGCGACATGGGAACAGCGGCTGTCGCCGTGACCGGTAATGGCATTGCAGGAGCAGCCACTGCGGCGGCAGCAACACGCTGCTGCATTGGTGCAGGCGCAACTGGAACTGAACGCGGCGGCATGGGGGCTGCTACCGCTGAGAAAATACTGCTGAGCGCAACAGCTGCATTGGCCGCCGCCGCCGGTGTGGTGACAGGCGCGCCATTCATCTTTAGCAGATGCTTCACGCGAGCGATTAGATCTTGCGGCTGAAAGGGCTTGCGGAGCAGTTCGTCGGCCTTCACGGCAAACGCCTTCTCCGCCACGGCACGGTTCACCACGCCCGACATCAGGATCACCGGCGTCTTCGCCAGGTCAGGATGCGACTTAATGTGCTGGCAGACGTCGTAGCCATCCTTGTCCGGCATGATCACGTCTGTGATAACAATATCCGGTTTCGCCACTTCGATCTCCGCCAGCGCGGTCGCCGCATCATGGCAGGCCACCACGTTGATGTTCTCGCGGCGAAAGGCGATCTTGATCACTTCGCGCATGGTCGCACTGTCGTCAATAAAATAGACAGTGGGAATCGTGCTCATCGAAAACCTCCATCGCCGTTATCGTGCGCGGATTCATCCAGCTCTCGCAGGGCTTCCAGCATCAGTTCCGTGGCCGAGCGGAGCACGGTGCGTGTAGCTGCGCTCTCTCCCGGCAAAAATTTATACGAGCCAACCTCCACGCCGTTGCAATGCTTCACAATGTGGACAACGGCGTCATCGCCGATGTTGTCTCCGCTCTCAGCGTGCGTGATATTGCCGTTCTCAAAAAAGAGGATGCCGTCAATGTCGCCCGCATTCACTGAAAGCGAACCGGTCTGCCGCGAGTGCACCAGCATCTGCACTACGCCTGGCAAGTCCAGATGAGAAAGGCTGCCGGTCAGCCCCTCGTCCGCCGAATTCAACATCTGCACGGGGTGAAATCCTTCAGTACTGCTGCGCAGAAATGTCTTGATCTGCGCCGCAATCAGTTCCGGCCCCAGTCGCTTGTCCACGTAATCGGCGCAGCCGGAACGGAAAGCTTCCATCAATGCCTGGTCGCCGCCATCGCCCAGCGCGATCACCGGAATATGCGCGGTCTTCGGATCGGCATTGATAATCGGGGGCAGGTCGTGCGCGCTGATCTCCCGCAGGCTGGTCGAACATAGAATCGCAGAAGGC
>DATCAX010000318.1:0-2106 GCA_036512375.1 Candidatus Angelobacter sp.
ACATAAGGCCGCCGCCAGAATGGACAGTACTCTGTTCATGCAAACTCCTTAACATACAGAATCTGGGTTCCCCTCGTGACGTCGGTCGTAATTTTATGAAATCACAAGGCCTAATAGCAACCGCCTTATGTTCTCCCAAAACTCGAGCCGTGGCTTTTTTACCACTCAAAGGAACTCAGTAAAATCTTTAGGCTAAGTAACTTACCTTAACTATTGTACCCAGATTTAGATGCCTGTCGCCAGAAACCTGTTGTGTGGAGATTACCGACGGTTTGCAGTTTAAGTGCCTTTATTTTCAATGAATTTGCATGAATTTGTTCTTTTTTTGATGTGGCAGCCAGAGTTTCATCTGCTAACCAAGGGAGCCAGCTCTATTTTTCTTGGCTTTCGCAGGGTTCCGTCGGCCACCTTCTTTATACTGGCGATATGCCTTCAGACCGTGAAGTTGAGGTCAAATTCAGTATTGGCGACATTGAAGCTCTCACCGCCAATCTCCAGACTGCAGGATTCCGCCTGATTACTGCCCGCACGCACGAGATGAACACTCTTTTCGACCAGCCCGGCTCCAGGCTCCGCCGACGGGGCGCCTTGCTTCGGCTTCGAGAATACGGTCCACGCTGGACCCTCACTTATAAGGACAAAAGCGGCCCACAGTCCGGGCGGCATAAATCTCGCAGGGAGATTGAGACGCAGGTGGAAAATGGCGAAGCCACGGCCCGGATGATTGAGGCCATCGGATTCAGCCCCAGCTTTCGCTATGAAAAGTTTCGCAGCGAATGGAGCGACTCCAACGGCCACGTGGTGATCGACGAAACGCCAATCGGGAACTTTGGCGAAATTGAGGGTCAGCCTAAATGGATTGACGCCACCGCCCGCCGCCTTGACATCTCTGTGAAAAGTTATCTTAAAGAGTCTTATGCCGAGCTGTTCGCGGCGTGGAAACGCAAGACCAAAAGCAAAGCCAAGGAAATGACGTTTAAAGCTGTTCGAGGTTAGGTTTTTCGTCAACCCCCATGCAGTTCATCCCACTGGGTTAATCTCCGCGATTTCCGATGGTTTTTCGCGCTACAATTCCTTTCGTCCTGTTCCTTCCTTCCCAGGAGTCCGCGAATGTATGACTACATCATCATTGGCGCCGGGTCTGCCGGATGCGTTCTGGCCAACCGACTCAGCGAGGATCCAAGCGTCAAAGTGCTGCTGCTGGAAGCCGGCTGCCGCGACACCCGGAAAGCGATTCACATTCCCCTGGCCTTTTCCAAGCTCTTCAAAAGCCCTTGTGACTGGACATATTTCACTGAACCGGAAGCGCAACTAGGCAATCGCAGCTTGTACTGGCCGCGCGGCAAGATGCTGGGCGGCAGCAGCTCCATGAATGCCATGATTTACATTCGCGGCCATCACTCTGATTACGACCAATGGCGCGAGCTGGGCAATCCGGGCTGGGGCTATGCTGACGTGCTTCCCTACTTCAAGAAATCGGAGCACCAGCAGCGTGGCGCGTCGGAATATCACGGGGCCTCAGGACCGTTGAGCGTGAGCGACCTGCGCACGGTCAATCCGCTGTCTGAGGCGTTTGTCGCAGCCGGGGAGGAAGCCGGGTTTCAGCGCAATCCTGATTTCAATGGTGCTGCGCAGGAAGGCTTTGGTCTTTACCAGGTCACCCAAAACGGTGGTAAGAGACACAGTGCTGCCGCGGCTTTCCTGCATCCTGTGGCGTCACGCAAGAACCTGACGATAAAAACCGAGACGCATGTCTTCGGGATTTATTTCGAAGGCAAGCGGGCAGCGATCGTCAGCTTTCAGCAGGGCAACAACAGCGTACAGGAGCGGGCTGAGCGCGAGATCATCCTGTGTGCCGGCGCGGTCGGCTCGCCGCAATTGCTCATGCTTTCCGGCGTGGGGCCGGCGGACCATCTGCGCCAGTTTAACGTCCCGATCGCCTGCGATCTTCCAGGTGTAGGCAAAAACCTTCAAGACCATCCTGCCTGCTCAGTGGTGTATGAATGCAACAAGCCCGTCAGCCTGGCCAGCGCTGAGAGCTTTTCCAACCTGGTGCGCTATATGGTTTCCAAGAGAGGGCCACTGACATCGAACGTGGCGGAGGCC
>DATCAX010000319.1:0-3083 GCA_036512375.1 Candidatus Angelobacter sp.
CGGGCGTAGTCAACGGAATCGCCTTCACTGCGTCGTCATTCAACATCACATCCAAAGCACCTGGCTTAGCCGGGAACCAGCAGGATGATGACGGCGAAATCGAAGACGTCCAGGGAACAGTGACTGCAGTGAATGGATCCAGCTTTACCTTCAAGGTCGGCCAGACCGGGTCGTCCATGACCTTTACTACCGATGTCACAACGCAATTCAAAGACGGCGTCACCAGCGTCGCCAGCCTGCTCAATCAGGTTGTTACCGTGGAAGGTTTCACCAAATCCGATGGCAGCTTGTTCGCCAAGGAAATCGAAGGGCTGGAGAGCAATACCGGAGCGGAAGCTGAAGGCCTGATCACGGCCATCAGCGGAACCACGCTAACGGTCACCGCACAGGACGGCATCGGCAACGGCTTTGACGACACCAAAATCGGCGCTTCTTTCAGCGTGAACATTGCCGGGCTTAACGCCAGCAAGTTCCGCGTAAAGGCCGGCAACGGTTTCGGCGGCGGCCTTCCCAGCGCCACCTTCCCCTTCAGCGCTACGACCATCCACCAGGGTCAGCGCATTGAAGTTGACACCGACGTGGTGATGCCACCAGCGAACGGCGCCATCAGCCCGGACAAGATCAACCTGCAGCAGCAAGGCGTTTCCGGTGTGGTAGCGAACGCAGCAGCCAGCACCTTTGACATCAATCTGGCCGCGGATTCGGCACTGAGAACCATCTCAGGACAAACCGTGGTGCACGTAACCAAGACCGCTTCCACCGATAGCCGCGTTACCGTGGCCAACGGCGGCAGCGTCCAGGTACGCGGCTTCCTGTTCTGGAACGGAACTTCGTGGCAGATGATCGCCCGCCGCATCCGCTAAGGGGAATAAGAGCTTAGTACGCTCCTCACTGGCCGCATTCCGAAACTGGGATGCGGCTTTTTTATTTGTCTGCAGCTCTTTGATCGGCAGAGACAGGCATGGTTGGGATGTGATGTTTTATTGGACGGGGCGTTCCCAGAAAAAGGGAGCGGGCAAACGCATCACGCGGGCGCTGATCGTGGGCGAGGATCGTCCCTGATCATGCGTCACGCAATCATTTTGATAAGTGATTGGAAAGCGCGCAGCCGCTTTTTCTATCCAAGCGTGCTGCGCTATGGTCCTGTTACCAGCGAGGTTCGCGAGGCTGGCGGGCATGGCCGGAATAGTCGTCCCTGCCTCCGCCTCCTCCTCCGCCGCGACCGCCACGATCAACTTTCGGCCGCGCTTCATTCACGGTAAGCGCTCGCCCGCCGGAGTCTTTGCCGTTCAGGGCGGTAATGGCTTTTTCCGCTTCTTCATTATTTGGCATTTCCACAAACCCAAAGCCACGTGATCTTCCAGTGGCCCGGTCCGTCACCACCGTCGCGCTGTCAACTGTTCCGAACGGCGCAAACAGCGACCGCAGCTCGTCTTCGGAAAGGCTGAACGAAAAGTTACCTACAAAAATCTTCTTCATGGAAGTCCTTTTACTAGAGTAAAGATTAGCTGTTCTCAGCAGAAATAGGCAGGCACTAACAGGCGACGTGTCTATCAGAGTCGAGGACGGTGGAATCATAGCAGGTAAACTGGCCGCACTCCACTCGAAACCCAAAACCGCGACCCGCGACACACTCCGCCCTGCCGTCCGAATCGGACATAACAAGCTGGATTTTTTGCGGCAAATGAAGACAAGCTGATGTCGGGCTTTATTGTCCGCCAACCCCTCCTTCCTTGGATGCAGCAGACATCCTCCCTCACCTGCTCGCAATCTTAGTTTTGTTACGCACAATAATCCCTTCGCGACGAGGACCTTATGCCACATTTTGTTAGAGATATTCAAGAAATCCGGCAGCGCGCCATCCACAAGATGGAGGATGGAGCCGTAACCGAAAGCTATAAAGGCGACGTAACCAAGACAATTGAAATCCTGAATGAAGCCCTGGCGACAGAGATTGTCTGCGTGCTGCGATACATGCATCATTACTTTATGGCCACCGGCGTCCATGCCAAGAGCGTGGCTGGCGAATTCAAGGAACATGCCGACGACGAACGTGAGCACGCCGATTCTCTCGCAGAGCGTATCCAGCAACTGGGCGGCAAACCTAATTTCGACCCCAAGGGCCTGCTGGAGCGTTCCGTTTCACAATATGTTGAAGGTGAAACTCTGGCTGAGATGATCCGCGAAGACCTGATCGCCGAGCGCATGGTGATTGAGGTCTATCAGAAAATGGTGCGCTATTTCGGTGACAATGATCCCACTACCCGCACGCTGGTGGAAGATCTGCTGCGCAAAGAAGAAGAACACGCCAGCGATCTTTCTGACCTGCTCTACATCGCCAATCCGGAAACGGGCGAATCGGAAGGCGAAGATCCCGGCGCCGATCCTCTCAATCGTGAAGGCGGAAAATCGCGCGAGCGGACTGACGATGAGTTGAAGAAAGGCCGCAGCAGGAAACCGGCAGCGTGAACAGAGGCAACCAGCGCTCAGGAATCAGCACTCAGCCTTGAAATTGCTGCTTGAAGTGCAGAAAAACTTAGCCGCGAATTAACACGAAATACGCGAATCGATTTCTTCTTTCATTCGCACTTTTTCGCGTGATTCGCGGCTGACTTTTGGCTGGTCGCCAAGTGCTGACTACTGAGTGCTTACTCCCAACTGCGTCAGCATGAAAGCATAATCGAACGCAATTTCCTTTAAGTGGTCATACCGTCCGGACGAGCCTCCGTGGCCGGCGGCCATGTTGGTCTTCAACAGCAGGACGTTTTTATCTGTCTTGAGCGTGCGCAGCTTGGCCACGTATTTGGCCGGCTCCCAGTACATCACCTGGCTATCGTTGAATGAAGTCTTCACCAGAACCGCCGGATATGCGCCTTTTTTCAGATTGTCATAGGGCGAATACTTCACCATATAATCGTAGGCCGGCTTCTCATTGGGATTGCCCCACTCTTCGTACTCTCCCACAGTGAGCGGCAATGACGCGTCCAGCATGGTGTTCATCACGTCGACGAACGGCACGGCGGCATGCACGGCGCGGAACAGGTCGGGCCGCATGTTGACAACGGCACCCATCAGCAGGCCTC
>DATCAX010000320.1:0-11304 GCA_036512375.1 Candidatus Angelobacter sp.
TCAAGGCGCTGCGGCGCTGGGCGAACACACGGATGAGGTGCTGCGCGAGATCGGTTATGGCGATGACAAAATCGCCGATCTTCGGGCTGGAGAGGTAGTTTGAAACCGCGCATCCTTAGAGAATTTCCATACCAACGCTGCCGGTCTCTGAACATGTGCCCTGGGTTGAAGTATAAGTACCGGTGAATGTACTGCCAATGATCAAAGGCGCAAAATCGCCCTGCATGATTGTTTTTCCGGTTGTTCCGGGCTGAGCGTTGTCGAAAATCAAGGTGCTTCCGGCTCCTATGACGAGAGTAGCCGGATCAACTGTGGCCGATGAGAAGCATGTCCCGCCGTTGATAGTGGCCGTGCCTGTGGCTGAGAACAAACCATGAGGGTCCGGCCCGGTCTGGTTGAGCGTCATATTGAGCTGGGAAACTGCCCCACCGCTGGAATTGAAATGACCTATCCAGTTCCCCTGAAAGCCAAGCAGCTGTCCGCCGGCTCCGCCTTGATCGATGAGGAGGCAGCCGCCTCCGGCCAGCGTGTAATTACCCGAAATGAAGCTAAGATGGCCTCCGGGATGAGTGAGATTGAGAGACAATTTCTGGGCCCCGGGTAAAGTCAAGACCAGATCGACAGTAAAGTCCCCTGCGTTGTTCACGCCCAAGGTGCCAGTAACTGGAAGATCTGTGCTGAAAGAAATGCAGGGAGCCAACGTCATGTGCATCACTCCAGAAACGTTGTTGCCTGCCTGCATCAGGCTGCCGGCCAGGTGAAAACTTGTGGCCGGATTCGCGGTCGAGGCGCCATCAATCTGATAAAGGCCAGAGGAGAAAGGAAGGGGCGTTGGAGCAGGCCCCGGCATCACGCTGCTGCCGCCGCCGCATCCTGACAGAACGAAACAAAATATTGCCAGCAAGAAAACTTGAACAGCGGCCACACGCTTCATAGGAACAATAGCTCCTTCGGCCGGATTGCCCGGGACATCTACTTTGAATATTTCGTGGACCTATGCCGAGACTAGGATAATCTCTGGTTCGCCTGAATTTCAAATAGGATAAGCGCAGCGAAAACTATCCTACCTCCATGGAATACCCGATAAGCCAAATATGGCAAGCTCAGATTCGCGAGGGTTGTCAGCCCCACAGATCACTTAGCGCTTTTCCCTGTTGATGGCAGTGCACCGCAGCGCTCCGTTCTGATTGGCGATATCGCCACCGCATCTGTTGGCGTCGCGCAACGTGGCGTTGAGCCAGTGGTCTTTGCCGTCATTGCAGGAAGCAATGAGCGTCGTCCCTTGCAGCCGGACGTCTTTGCAGGTGGCAATGTATGAACCGGGCGGCAGTACGTCACTGACCTCGCAGTTTAGAATGCCATTAATATTGGCCACGCCTTCAGAACAGCGGTTGGCGTCCTTCAGGGAGGTCGGCAGTTCGCGGCCATCCAGGCTCTTGCAGACGGCGTGCAGTGTTGTGCCTTTCATCTGGATGTTTCTACAACTGTCAGTATAAGAACCACGCGGCTGGGAGGATGCGCCGCCATCGTCGCCCCCGCCGGAGCATTCCAGTTTCCCATTTTTGTTGGTAATTTCTGAGCACTTCTCATAGTGGGACATCTTGGCCGAATGGGTTTTGCCTTTCGTATCCTGGCACTTGGCGTAAAGGTTCCCTTTTTTAACGGAAATATCACTGCACGTTTGCTGGTAGGAGCCGGCAGGATTAGCTTCCTGCGCGGCGCTGGGCCGGTTGGTGCTGACCAGAAGAATCGTGATGGCGAAAAAACTAAGAGTGCTGATTGAGCGCATGAGCCATGTCCCTTCGTTTCAATCGTTCTTATTTGCCCAGTATAGTGGAGGTTCCGAGACCTGCTTAGCGAATAATTCGCCCGCTGGAAGAGGCGTTCTGATTTATAAACAAGACTGGGTGGGACCAGCACAATTGTGACAACTTCTAACAGGCAGGAAGGTTCACCCACTCCCGCAGCACAGCCCGGAGTGGGACGACACGCCTTTCTGGTGGCGGCAGGAATCTTCCTGAGCCGCATCGCCGGGCTGGTGCGCGATCGCATCTTTGCTCATTACTTCGGCATTACCTATGTTGCGGACGCTTTCAAGGCGGCGCTGCGCATTCCCAACACGCTGCAAAACCTGTTTGGTGAAGGCGTCTTATCGGCATCATTTATTCCGGTATACGCCAAGCTGATCGCCCAGAAAGATCGCGAAGAAGCAGGCCGGGTGGCGGGCGCGGTGTTTTCTTTGCTCGCTGTTATCACTTCTGTGCTGGTGCTGGTGGGAGTGTTTGCAACACCCTACATCATTGACGTGATCGCATTTGGTTTTAAGGGTGAAACCCGCCGGCTCGCCATTCAACTGGTGCGGATCTTGTTCCCCGGGGTGGGGCTGCTGGTGATGTCGGCATGGTGCCTGGGAATCCTCAACAGTCATGGCAAGTTCTTCCTCTCCTATGTTTCGCCGGTGATCTGGAACGCAGCGTTCATCGCGGCCATGCTGGCCTTTCGCGGACAAGACATGTCTCACCTGGCGGTTTATACCGCCTGGGGATCAGTCGTCGGAAGCGGTCTGCAATTCCTGGTGCAGCTTCCGATGGTGCTGCGGCTGGCTCCCGAATTGCGCATCTTCTTCGGTTCGCTCACTGACAACGTGCGCGTGGTGATCAGGAACTTTGTGCCTGTATTCTTCAGCCGCGGCGTGCTGCAACTGAGCGCGTACATTGACGGACTGCTGGCCAGCCTGCTGCCCGTGGGCGGTGTCTCCGCGCTGGCCAATGCTCAGACTCTTTACACGCTTCCTGTCAGTTTGTTTGGCATGTCGATCTCAGCGGCTGAACTCCCGGCCATGTCCAGCACTTTGGGAACGGATGAACAAGTGGCGACAACGCTGCGGCAAAGGATCGCCGCCAGCACAAAGCGCGTTGGCTTTTTTGTGGTGCCTTCAGCGGTTGGGTTCATTGCGCTGGGCGACGTAATAACGGCAGCCATTTACCAGACAGGAAAGTTCTCTCACGCCGATTCGATCAAGGTCTGGACGATTCTGGCGGGCTCCGGCGTTGGCCTGGTGGCTTCGACAGTGGGCCGGCTCTACTCGTCCGCTTACTACGCGCTGCGCGACACGCGGACGCCTGTCCGCTTTGCCATTGTCCGCGTCATATTGACAACCGTGCTGGGCTACCTCTGTTCGCGTCCGCTGCCCAGGTTGTTGGGAGTCGATCCATTCTGGGGCGCTGCCGGTCTGACTGCTTCCGCGGGATTTGCCGCGTGGGTGGAATTCACGCTGCTGCGTCGAGGCATGAACTTGAAGATTGGGCGCACTGAATTCCCTTCTTCCTACTTTGCCCGGTTGTGGATGGCAGCGATCATCGGAGCTGCGGTGGCCTGGGGCGTGAAGCTGGCATTGCACCCGCAGCGGCCGATCATCGGCGGTCTGCTGATTCTGATTCCGTATGGCGCGGTGTATCTGGGCTGTACAGCATTGCTGGGAGTCGAACAGGCTGGCGCGCTGGTTCGGCGGGTGTTTCGAAGAAGCTAGCTTTTTCTGGAATCCCGAGCGAAGCTAGGGATCGCTATCGTGATGAGAGTCCGTCGTGCTGACCAAAGCAGGTGTTCTTAGGAGGCATTTCTTGGCGGCAGAATCGCCCGAGATTCCCAGCGATCTTACAAATCTTCGAAGCGATAGGGTTCCCTCGCTGCGCTAGGGATGTTAGAAAAAAGCTATTCGACTACCCGCATGTTCGTCCAGTCATACTCGAACTTGTGTCCGCAATCAAGGCAGACAACATAGTGCTCACCGGCAGGAGCTGGAACGTCCCAGTCAGAGTTCACAGCGTGGCGTTTGGGCGCTACGGCTGCGGCAAAGGGCTGGGAGATCTTTTTGTGCGAGCAGCGAATCGAGAGTAGTTGGAGAATTTTATTGACCATGGACTTCTTTTCTACCGAGCCCATTCCCGGGCGCTTCCCTCAGGAAGCGCCCGGAATTGGGGCAATGGGACTGCCTTCCCAAGAAAACTTATGCGGTGGCCGTCGTCATGCGCGGCGAGTCAGTGATTGAAGTGGCTTCCTTCGCGGTGCCATTCAATTCCTTCTGGCCGGGCTTTCTGATGTCAATCGAGCCCTTGAACCATGCGCCGTCTTCTATGCTGATTCTTTGGCAAACCACGTCTCCACCAAGTGACCCTTCGTTCCTTATATCGACCCGGTCGCTGGCTGTGACATTGCCTTTTACTTTGCCCAGAACCACGACTTCCTTGGCATTAATGTTGGCCTGGACCTGTCCATTGCGGCCAACCGTTACACGATGGCCCGGAAGATTGACGGAGCCTTCCACACGACCGTCAATGTAAAGCGATTCAGAGCCGGTCACTTCGCCTTTAATGACGAGTGACTTTCCGATGGTGGCTTGCTCCGTGTTGTTGAGAACGGCATTGCGAGGCGCGGCGACCGGCGTCGGCTCGCTAGGCAGTGTAGGTGTAGTGCTCATAACTGGTTTCTCCGGTTCCGCGGCGGGTTTTTGATTCGGATTCGTCGGCGTTGTGCTAGCAGGCTTCCACATTATTTTTACATCCCTTCGATTCTAATGTTAATCCGCAGCCAGCTACTTTTTCGCCCGCTGCTGTAAAAACGTATATTGGCTGTGGGGGACAACCAAGTAAAGGCGATGGCACGTTGATAACCAAACCTTCTGCTATCGCGCCAAATTCCAAAAACTCTGGATTGGCCATGCCTTCCCGCAGTGCTCCGACCTCACGGTCGCCCCAATGCACTGCTTCACTGATGTAAATATTCCTCCGTTGTTGGCATTTCTTATATCGGGCAAGCCCCTTAGTTGGAAAATCCTTTCGCGCTAGGATAGGGTTAAGAGGAAGTTGGTAATTTCTCAATTTTGGCAACGGTCCCACTGGCGCCCGATGCCCTGAATTTTCATCTGTTAGTTTACCAATTTATCATTAACCAAATTGATAAGGCCATGCTTTAATCGATTACCCCGAACATAAATGAATGCTTACTGAACAACAGATTCTCCATTACGTCACCAAACAGCCTAAACACATGGCCGGCTTCAAACAGCTGATCCATGATCTGGGCCTCCGTGGCAAAGACCGCCGCAGCCTGCAGCAGCTTCTGCGTGAGATGACGCGCCGCCGCAAGCTCATCGCCATTGGCAAAGAGCGCTGGGGACTGCCCACCTCCGCCTCCAATCAGGACCTTGTCGTAGGCAGGTTACGTATGCATCGCGATGGCTACGGCTTCGTCATCCCCGAACCCGACTCCCTCCCGGCACGGGCCCAGGGCAAGCTGCAGGGTGACATCTTTATCCCTCCGCCTGAGGTCGGTAACGCCATGCATGGTGACCAGGTGCTGGTGGAAATGGGCCGCCTCCGGCATGACGGCAAAGCTGAAGGCCGGATCGTCCGCGTCATGGAGCGCGAACAGGAAACCGTGGTCGGCATCTTCCACTATGGCAGCGGCCGCAACCATGTAACGCCCATCGACGAAAAGCTGGCCATGGAAATCATTATTCCGCCCGGCATGGAATACCCCAAGCCGGAAGACGCGGAAGGCGAACCATCCGAAGGCGAACCATCAGAAGACGACCGTGACCAGCGTCGGCCTTCGATCTTGGTTGGACCAATGTCGGGTGCCCCATCCTTTGCACCCCAAAGGGTGAGTGCGAAAGACCACAAAGCCCCCACACCGAAATATCCCACCCGCTCCAGCCCACACCGCGTTCTGGGCGAAGAAGCCCAGCGCAAAAAAACCTGGGATGACCTTGAAGGCGTCGTGGTTGAAGTTGAAATCGTTCAGTGGCCTTCCGCCACACAGGGCCCACGCGGCCGCGTGACGGAAATCCTGGGCTATGAAGACGACTTTGGCGTCGATGTGGAAATGATTATCCGCAAGCACCACATCCCGCACGTCTTCCCCGCGGAGGTGCTGGAAGAAGCCCAGGCAATCCACCCAATCGTCCCGCAAAAAGAAATTGCCCAGCGCCGCGATTTCCGCCACCTGCCCATCGTCACCATTGACGGCGAAACCGCCCGCGACTTTGACGATGCCGTGCTAGTCACGCGTCTGGAAAACGGCAACTACGAGCTTCAAGTCCACATTGCCGACGTGGCCCAGTACGTGGACGATGGCTCAGCCATTGACGAAGAAGCGCGCAAGCGCGGCACGTCCGTGTATTTTCCTGATCGCGCCGTGCCCATGCTGCCGCTGGAACTCTCAACTGACATCTGCAGCCTGCGGCCTGACGTGGAACGCCTGGTGCTCTCCTGCATCATGGAAATCGATCCCCAGGGTGAAGTCGCGTTTTACGAGCTGGCCGAGGGCGTGATCCGCTCCGCCCAGCGCATGACTTATACCGACGTGAATGCCGTGATCGAAGGCGATAACATCCTCCGGCGCAAATATGGCCAACTCTCGGAAAACTTTGACCTGATGTACGAACTGGCGCAGATCCTCAACCGCAAACGCGTCAAGCGCGGATCGATTGACTTTGACCTGCCGGAAGCCGTGATTGAGTTTGATGACTTCGGCCTGATGAAAAGCGTCTCTCCTTCCGAGCGCAACTGGGCGCACAAGCTGATTGAAGAATTTATGCTCGCCGCCAATGAAACCGTGGCTTCGCATCTGGAGCATCGCGGCGTCCCCAGCCTGTATCGCATCCATGAAAAGCCTGACGCCAAGCGCATTTATGACTTTGAAACCATCGCCGCCAGCTTCGGCTATTCGCTCGGCGTTGGCGCCTTGCCCATCAAGCGCGTGCAAACCAAGGGCGACAAGCGCACGCACTATGGCAGCGGACGCAAAGCGCCAACCGTCGAACTGCCGGAAGAGGTCCACGTCACGCCGCGCATGTACCAGAAGCTGGTACAGAAAATTGCCGGCAAGCCGGAAGAGCGCGTTCTTTCTTTCCTGATGCTGCGCTCGCTCAAGCAGGCGCGCTATTCAGAAGTCAATGAAGGCCACTTCGCCCTGGCTGCAAACGCTTACACGCATTTCACCTCGCCCATCCGCCGTTATCCTGACCTGATCATCCATCGCATTCTGAAATGGGTGCTGCGCACGGACCATAAGGCGGATTCATCATCCGTTGCCGACCAGAGTTCCAGAAGTCACTCACCTTCAGAAAGCGGAACGCAAAGGGTGGGCAAAGATGCTCCACTCCGCTTCCGCGGCCAGCAGACCAACGAAGCTCAGTCCCCCTGGTCCAAGCGCGCGGAAACAGGATCCTCCGCACGCAGGCGTCTGTCGTCGACCCCCATCGGCGGCCCCATCTCCGAACCGGAACTGCATGAGATCGCCGAAAGCTCCAGCCAGGCCGAGCGTGCCGCCGCTGAGGCCGAGCGCGAACTGCTGGAATGGAAAAAGCTCAAGTTCATGGAGCAGCGCGTGGGCGAGGACTTTGACGGCCTGATCGTCAGCGTCACCAAATTCGGCATGTTCGTGGAGCTGACGGAACTGTTCATCGAAGGCCTGGTCCCGCTCAACTCGCTCTCCGACGACAATTATTCGTTCCACGAAAACACCCGACAGATCATCGGCGCCCGCAGCAAGAAAACCTATTCCATTGGCGACAAAGTGCGCGTCCTGGTCGACCGCATTGACCACGTGCAGAAGAAAGTCCAGTTCGCCGTGATGGAAGACAAACCCAAGCGCGCCGACAAGCGCCCCAAGAAGAAGCGGGGATAGGCCGAGAAGCGTCAACCATTCGCTCCGGCTGGTTGCCCCTTCCCTGCCTTTTTCCGGAGAATTCCAGCCGAGATCAAGGTAATGACGAGGCCGACCGGAAAGATCTCCATGAATGTCAGGCCGACGTTGTAGGCCGGCTTGTCATACATCCGCTTGAACTCCTGCGCCTGCCGCACCGTCTCGTCGATCTTCTGCTGGCTCGCGCCGGACGCCCGGACCCGCTCCACCATAGTTGCCGCGTATTTCTCGCCAAAGCCCGGCTTCAGCTTGAAATAGATGAGCTCCCAGCTCGCCACATAACAGGCGCTGGAGATGAGCGTAATCAGGATGCCGATGGCGAATCCGCGCCCGAAGGTAAGCTGGCCGGCGTTGACATTCTCCCGATAGGAACGCACGCCAAAAAATACCAGCAGCAGCGAAAGCACAATCGCGGTGTATCCGAGGATGTATGATCTCGTGGAGTCGATCGAATCGTGGAAAAGCAGGGTGGCCTGCATGGTCACGGTCGCTACGGCCCCGGAAATCAGGCCGAAGGTCAGGATGGTCTTTTTCATTGGGATTTCTCCTTTTGTGAACGGGCTACTGCCAGCACTCTAGCCATCCGCCTGAAAGATGTCGTCACCCTTTCGAATGATTTTGGGTTCCCAGGGTAAAAAATCATGCTTTTGAGTGATGCGGAGACGTCAGGGGATCAGGCCAGCAGCCTTGCCGAACTGCACCGCCTGGGTGCGCCGCTTTGCGCCAAGCTTCTCAAACAGCCGGCTTGAATGGGTCTTCACCGTGTTCTCGCTGACGAACAATCGGGCGGCAATCTCCCGGTTGCTCAGTCCGGAAGCTATCAGCCCAAGTATCTCGATCTCGCGCGGGGTGAGACCTGATTCTTTCATGCGCGTTTCGTCAATCACGAACGGACCGGCGACCGCCAGGACCGGGACTTCCTTGAGGATCACCGTCGGGTGCTTTCGTGTGAGCCTCAGCCCCAGCCAGATGCCGATTCCGGCAAACAGGGCTGCGATCAGAGCGCCGTATATCTCCACCGAATGCTCCACTACCACAAAGCGGAACTCGATGAGCTTCAGGACGGTAATCAGCACGCCGCCAGACAAGCCGTAAATCAGTATGTCGCGCAACACCCCGCGGCGCGGGCGCGGGACAGATTTAGTTGGCTGGATCACGGGAGCAACATGATACTAAAAAAGCTGCCTCTGATGACCATTGATTAGGGTCGAGTTGTTACAATACTCACATGCCTCGTATGGTGAAATGTGCAAAGCTTGGTCGTGAACTGCCCGGCCTGGATGAACCCCCTTTTGATACCGAACTGGGGCAGAAAATCTATGAAAGCGTGAGCGCCGAGGGGTGGAAGATGTGGGCCGAGCACTCCAAGATGCTGCTGAATGAATATCGCCTGCAGCCGTGGAAGCCGGAAGCACAGCAGTTCCTGGTGGAGCAGATGCAGCAGTATTTCTTTGGCGCCGGCGCGCAGCTGCCCAAGGAATTCGTTCCGCCACCCAAGTAAAGCCGGCTTCGCGACATCCAAAAACAAAAGCGGCCGCCAAGGGCCGCTTTTTTATCGAAAAAATAAAACCTCGATTACTGTTTCGCACCAGCTCCCGGAGTCATAATTTTCTTGCCGGCCTTGTTCGATATGGATGTTTTCTGCGTGGCGCTTGATCCCACCTTCGGCGGCAGCGGTTGCGGGTTCAACGACACTTTGCTTGCTGGGTCTCCTCCCGCTTTTCTCTCGCCCGGTGGCAAGGGCTGCGGATTCAACGACACCTTGCTGGCTGCTGATGTCGAGCCAACTTTTCCCTGCTTCGGCGGCAGAGGCTGAGGGTTTAGCGACACCTTGCTGGCGGGATCTCCTCCGGCTTTCCTCTCCCCGGGCGGCAGCGGTTGCGGGTTCAATGCTACTTTGCTCTGCTCCGATGTGGCTTTTCCGGCGGCCTTCCTGCTATCTGGCGCGGTCTTGCTGTTGCTGCCGCCAGTGGCCTGCGCGAATGACAGGCTGGCCCCCAGCAACAAGGCAAATGCTAGTGCGAATCGTTTATTCATTCAATCTCCTTGGTCGTCTCCAGAGTGAAATATGCACGCGGCTCTTTTTATGTTTGGCTGCTTATAGTTCGCCTGCCGCGTGGCGCGTGCCATCTTAATCGGAAAGCTGCCAATTCCGGTTTAAAAAATTGAAAGGCGCGCGGGATCGGCCTTTGTCTGACAAACCCTATATTTTTCAGTAACCGAGTTGGCACTATAAGGTTAGCTGCGCCTTCGGGGTTGAATTCTTCATTTAAGGATCAACCCCGGACCTTTTTCCCGCCAGCTGCCCGGTCTTTCGCGCAAAACTCCCGCTTCTTGCACAACTCCCGTTGCCCATAACTAAAGTTACGCGCGGCCCGTGCCAAACTGCTGCATAATGCCTTCATCCGGCTTCCGGGCCGATGGGGGACTTGTGAATTTCATTCGCTCAAGGGATTTCCAGCCGAGTCTGGCGCGCTTCTGCGCCGGCGTCTTCAGCATTGCGTTGTTTACTGCGGTGATGCCAGCCCAAACCGTCAACAAACAAGGCCCAACCGCCGCCGACAAGGAAATCGTAAAAGAGGCGCGGCAGTCCTACTATTCCTGAAAGATCAGGGGCTGGCAGCGTTCCAGTGCACCATCGTGCCCAACTGGCACCTGCTGCTTACCGAGCAGAAGCTGGATGCAGCGACGGTGGACCGGGCGGTGGTCCTGTTGAACAATATCCATTTTTCGGTTTCATTGGAGGCCGGCGGTGAAGCCAAGGTGACCCACAATGAGGTCTCCGCCGAGAACGCGGAAGTGGCCAAAGGCCTGAGCCAGATTTACAGCGGGATGGAGCAGATGACCACCGGATTCTTCCAGACCTGGTCGGCATTCTCCATGTCGCCTGCTTTGCCGGAAATCGACGGGGAGTATCAACTGGATAAGACGGCGACTGAGTACCGCCTCTCTTATAAAGACGGGACGGCCGACATCGTCACCCTCCTCAATCGGGACTTTACCATGAGCTCTCTAAAAACTACGACCTCGGAATTTGACAGCACAATCACGCCGCAGTTTAAGAAGACCGGCAAAGGGCTGTTAATGACCAGCTACCAGGCCACCTATAAGGGCAAATCGGCTGCCGATGCTACTGAGTTGCAGATCGCAATCGATTATCAGGCGGTGGACCAATTGCAACTGCCGCAGAAGCTGGACTTGAAGGGCACCTATGGCGGCTCTCCATTCCATGTGGAAGTGACGTTTAGCGGCTGCCACGCGACCCGGCGCTGATGAAAGAGCGCGTCGAATGCTATAATTTGGGCTTGCCGCTGCATTCACCCCATGAATTCCAAGCAGTGGTTTTCCTTCCGTCGGGACGTGGCTCAGCCTGGTAGAGCACTCGCTTGGGGTGCGAGGGGTCGGCAGTTCAAATCTGCCCGTCCCGACCAATTTCTCTTCTTTTCACAATAGAACAATGTTGACACTTGCAAGGGTCTGTCGCTGCCGACCGCGAGCACCCCAAGATCAATGCGCAGAAGCGAAGCGCAGGCGCACAAATAGAAGCCTTGCGAGGGGGCTCGTGCAAAGCACGAGCTATTCGGCAGTTCAAATCTG
>DATCAX010000321.1:0-4153 GCA_036512375.1 Candidatus Angelobacter sp.
AAGGCCTGCGTAGTCGTGCCGAAAGATGCGGCTCGATAAACCTTCCTTGCGCCGCAGGCCTGCGCGCAGCGCCAGCGGAGCGATATAAAAAACCAAAAATGAAGCCTTTTTGGCAATTGCGGCGTCTTGGCAATCCTTCAGATCAGTATCATCAGTGTTAATCAGTGGTAAGTTCTCGGTTTTTCCGATCACCCGATCACCCGCGATCCCGCGATCAAACGATCTCCCCCTGACCGCCTCAGGCATGTAAAGGCAGCCCCACGGTGACCCGGGCCCCGCTTTCAACGTCACCGCGGTTTTCCACCGTAATGCTTCCCCGATGCCGCTCCACAATCTGTTTGCTCACCCACAGGCCCAGACCTGTTCCCACGCTTTCTTTCGTCGTGAAAAATGGCTCGAATAGGTGGGCCGCATTTGCCGGCGCGATCCCCGTCCCGGTGTCCTCAACCGTAATCGTGACGTGGTTTTCTGATCCCAGGACTTTTACCGTGATTTTCCCACCGCTGGGAGACGCGTCAATGGCATTTGCCAGGATATTTGCGACCACCTGTTTGATCTCGCCCACAACCACCGTTGCCCGGCACTCCTGCAAGCTCAGCGAAAGAGAAAGCTGCTTGCCGTCAATTCTTTTTCTGTAGAGATGAAGCATGTCTGTGACCACGGCGCTGATGTCAGCCAATTCGGCAGCCACGTTCTCTCGATAAAACCCGAGCGTCTGCCTCACGATGTGGGCCACTCTTTGCAGCTCATGGTCCGCGCTAACCAGGTAGTCATGAAACTCAGCCGGTATTCGAGCGTCATCTCGCAATAAGAACAGGATGTTTGTTACTGCTTCGAGGGGATTATTGATTTCATGCGCGATCGTGGCGGCAAGCCGGCCCGCTGCCGCCAGCTTTTCCGTCCGCCGGAGAGTTTCTTCCGTCGCCGCCCTTTTTGTTTCCGCTTCAATTCTGCCAGTAACGTCAGTCTGCATCAGCACGACCCGCGCAATCCTCTCGGCCGCATCTCGAATGGGATACATCACACCTTCTGCCCAGAAAACATTGCCTTTTCCGTTCCGGCTTGTAAGAGAAGTGTCATAGCGGGTGGGCGGAAGAAAAACATTCTCGCCCGCAAAAGCTTTTCGGATGGCAGGCAACAGGCCAGACTCAAGCAACTGAGGATCGCTGAATACTGAATAATCTTCCGGCGCTTCTGCCAGCGACGCTCCAAACAGCCGCTCGAAAGCGGCATTGCCCTCCACGGGATGCCCTTCATTATCGAAAATAATTGTGCTTACGGGCGACTGTTCAATCAAAGTGCGGAATTGCAATTCGCTTTCCCGCAGCGCGCGGTACAGCTGTGCATTATCAACCGCGATGGCGGCGCGACGAGCCAGGTCCTGGGCAATCTCCAGGTCCTGCGCGTCAAACTGGTGCCGGCTTTCCGCCGCTATGAGCGTCAGCGCCCCAAGCGTTCGTCCCCGTGCATTGAGCGGGACGATTATGGCAGATGTCATTCCCAGCGTTCTCAACAGAGAAAGATGCTTCTCATCGTGAGCGCCCTGCACCAGCATTTCGTCCGTGATGATCGGGTAGAGTTCTGATTCGCCGGTCGCAAGCACCCTGCCCAGACCGCGGTCCGCCCGCATATCGTCCGGATAGAGTTTGGAATACTCATCGGCCAAAGCCAGTTTGTCAGGATCGTTGTGCGCGACGGCTGTCCGGGCCAATTGGCCGTTTTCCAATATTCTTACTGAACACCAATCGGCAATAGTTGGCACCGCCATTTTGGCCACTTGCTTCAGGGTCTCATCGTAGTCCAGTGAAGAAGCGAGCAGTGTGCTGGCTTCCGCCAGGAATCTTGAGCGCCTTGCTTGATTGACTCTCTCCTCGTAGAGCTCCGCTGAATTGATGGCAGAAGCGGCAAGGTTCGCCAGGGTTGAAGCGTATTGCACATCTTCAGCCGACGTTTTGTGAGGGGTCTTCCAGTAAAAGGTAATGGTGCCTTCAGGCCGGTTCTGAATCAGCAGCGGGACCACCATGAGGCTGGCAATTCCTTCAGCCCGATACGAGTTGCGCCGCATTTCAACCAGCGGATGCGAACTGACGTCCTCGATCACAACCGGCGTAGAGGTCAATCCTGAAGGCCCGGAAGCCGGCAGCGTCTTTTCCATGTACTCTGGCGACAAGCCTCGCGCAGCGATGATCTTCCAGGCTTTCTGGTCATAACCGCGCCAAACAGCGTAGGCTTCTGCCTGAATGACTTCACTTGCCAGATCAAGAATCTTGCTGGCGACTGAAGAAACATCCGGCGTTGCCAGCAGGGAAGCGGATGCTTCCGCGAGCACCTGCAAAGCGTCACGCTTTTTGGTTGGATGAGTCGGTTGTGCCACGAGTGAAAAGTCGGGAGTAGCCGCTGGCCCGAGTAGATGATTTTACATGATCGCCGAGCGGCCAGTTGATTTCCGGCTCGGGTGCCCTATCGATCCTTTGCGATAACAAGGGTGGCTATCAAAATCCAGTCCTGCGCCAGCGGAACGTCGCCGTGAACTGTGTCCAGGCATCGTGGCCTTTAAAGACCCAGTTGACGCCAGACCCGACGTGCTAATCTGCTACCCTCTCTCAATCCTTTCCCGCGAGGTCACCAATTGCTCAACATGATACTTGCTTCCGCATTGTTCCTCTTCTGTCCCCCTCTCCCGGCCCAGACCGTCCCCCACGCAACCGGCGTCGCCCACACCGATCAGGTTGACCTCGGCTATGAAACCTTCGGCGCGAAGGGAACTGCGCTTCCCATCATCGCCGTCAATGGCGGCCCCGGACTCTCGCACGCCTACATGATGCAGAACGATCTCTGGGAGCGCATCGGCAAAAACCGCCTTGTCGTTTTATACGACCAGCGCGGCACCGGCGGATCCAAACGCATGCAGGCCGGCGCATCGCAATCTGGTGTCTCGCAGACTGGTGTCTCTCAAACAATGGCCTCTCAAGTCGCCGATCTCGACGCCGTGCGCCAGACTCTCGGTCTCACTAAATTCGCGCTGCTTGGTGACTCGTATGGCGGACTTGTCGCCATGGCCTATGCCGCCGCTCATCCTGAGCACGTGGCGAAACTGATACTCTCCGACTCTCCCGGACCCTCATGGCAGAGCATTGTCCACCTGCTGCCCGACGTCTTTCCCGATATTCAGGAACAGAACAAGCAGGAAGAACAAAAGCTTGGCCCCGAAACCGAAGCCGCGGCCCGAGCCGGCTTGCGCAACCATTTCCGCATGATCTTTTACTCGCCGGAGAAACGCGACGCCTACATGAACCACATGGGCGATCTCGGCTTTGAGCCTGCCGTCAGCGAAGCCGTCGCCAAAGCCACCTCCGATCTGGATCTCACCCCCAAGCTCGCCGGCTTTCAGTTTCCTACGCTGGTGATCAACGGACGTTATGACATGAACGTTGCTCCGCTCACGGCCTGGCGGCTGGCGCATGCCATCCCGGGCGCAAAGCTCGTCTTCTTCGAACAAAGCGGCCATCTGCCTTCTTATGAGGAACCGGACAAGTATATTGAGGTGTTGGAGTCTTTCCTGAACGGCAAATGAAAAGAGCAGCCGCCGAGGTCGCGGTTTTAAATTCTGGCAATCTTGGCAACCGGGGCCCCCGGCAAGCCCGATTTTGGCTTGTTGGGGCGGAATTTCGGCGATTCTGGCAATCTTCCTGATCCGCGTTCATCCGCGGTAAGATTTTTCGCTTTCCTCTTAGATCACTACGGTTTCTTGATACTCACCGAAGACGCGGCGCAGCGCATCTGAGATTTCGCCGACGGTGCAATAACTCTCCACCGCATGAATGATGTGCGGCATCAGGTTCTGATCGCTGCGGGCGGCGGCATCCACGGCGCGCAACGCCGCTTCCCATTTCGACTTATCCCGACGCTGGCGCAGAGCGTGCAGGCGTTCCACCTGCCGGCCTTCAAGCGCCTCGTCGATGCGCAATACAGGCACGGACTTGTCGCCTTCACTTTGAAAACGATTCACACCCACCACAACGTTCTCCAGCCGGTCAACGCCCTGCTGGAAGTCGTAAGCGGCGTTCTGGATTTCCTGCTGGATGTACCCTCGCTCGATCGCCCGCAGCGTTCCGCCGAGAGTTCCAATCTTGTCGAGATAAAGCTGCGCGCG
>DATCAX010000322.1:0-4137 GCA_036512375.1 Candidatus Angelobacter sp.
CGGCGTGGTCCAAAGCATTAGTCGACGGGCCGCGCATACTGGGTGTTCAGAGTTTTGATCGCAATGCCACAACCGTGCGGTTGCAGGTGCGCACCCTCCCCAATCACCAGGATGAAATTTCTCGTGAGCTGCGGCGCCGCATTCATGTGGAGCTTCAGCGTCAGGGTATTCCAGTTTCTATCGTCCAGCGTTTTGAGTTTGCCGGAGCCGTCCCAGCTTCGGAACCAGTAAAGGCTGGCAGTCTTTCAAATCAGTGAGGAGCAATATATGAGCCAGATCAGCTATGACGAAGTAAATTTGATGCTGCGTCTTTATGACCTCAGGCGCGAACCCCGTTTGCGCCAGGCACGCTCGTGGTTCGTGGAACATTTTCATCCTCAATCTCCCGAGGACATGATGCAGAAATATCCGCAGAGCAGCGAGGAGAACACCTACATCCGTATGGTCATCAGCTATTGGGAGATGGTGGCCTCCATTGTGAATCGCGGCTTGATCAACGATGAACTTTTTTTTGAGAGCAATGGAGAACTGTGGGTGGTGTGGGATCGCATGCGCGCGGTAGTTCCTACCTGGCGTTCAGCCTTCAAAAATCCGCACCTTTTTTCGAATATCGAGGATGCGTGCAAGCGCCTGGAAATGTGGCGTGAGAAGCGCGCTCCCGGTTCCAGCGCGGCGATGCGCCAGATGATGTCTCAATTGCAGGGAAAAAATAAGGACGCCTGAGATCACACAGCAAGGAATCGCCCGGCCGCCGCGAGAATTTATCTCATGACAACGATTGTATTGCTTCCGCCGGTGCCACCTGGCCAGCTTCGGACGAACCGTCAGGCTCCGTGAAGCTGATTCGATTCCGCCCCGCGGCCTTGGCTGCGTACATGGCAGAATCCGCTTGGTGCAAGAGTTCTTCGACTGTGTGCTCGCCCCAGTTTTCAGTCTGATGCACACCCATGCTCATGGTTACCAACAGCGGCCCTGCGCTGGTTTCGACCGGGTGATCCGACAAAGCCTTGCGTATTTCCTCCGCACGGCGCGGAGTGGAAACGGGATCACAGTTATTCAGAATGATCAGGAACTCTTCACCGCCGTATCGCCCCACGTAATCATAAGAGCGCACCGATAAGAGCAGGCGTCTCGCCGCTTCCTTTAATACTTCATCCCCGATGAGGTGGCCGTGGGTGTCGTTGATAATCTTGAAATGATCCACGTCACTCATCAAAATTGCTACGGGAACGTGCTCACGTCGCGAACGTGAAATTTCGCGGCCCAGCAGGTCCACAATAACGCCGCGGTTAAACAGTGAGGTCAAGGAGTCGTGCGTGGCTTTAAACCGCATGTCTTCGCGGGCTTCGACCAGTCGGCCTTCAGGTGAAGGATGCGTTCGCCGGTTCGCAGCCTGGCTTTGAGTTCACCGCTGTCAAACGGCTTGGTTAGGTAATCGTCGGCCCCCGAGCCCATCCCGGTTACTATGTCCGTTTTTAATCCTTTGGAGGTCAGCAGGATCATATACACGTAACCTTGATCCTTTTTTTTGCGAACCTCGCGACACACCGCTGGCCCGCCCAGTTCCGGCATCTCCCAATCCAGTAGCGCTAGCCGTGGACCATCCTGCCTACAAAGTTCTTCAGCCGCAGCCACACCATTCTCCACCGCTATCACGTCATAGCCTGCCCGCAATAAGGTTTTGTCCAATAACCGCCGGGACACCGGATCGTCATCGGCGATCAGAATTTTCATCGTTGAGACTCTACTGATTCCATCTGCAGCAACAGAGTTTGGGCCTCGGTCCGAAATTCCGCGAGGGACTCTTTCATGCCAGTGACTTTGCCTTCACGCCCCATAGTCTCCAAATCGGCGGCCACGGCCGCGGCACGGCTCGCCGATAAATTAAGCAGCATGCCTTTCAAGGTGTGACTCTCGACTTCCACTTGCCTAGGCACTTCATTGGCAACCGCATCACTCAAACGCTGCAAATGCGACAGAAAGACCGATTTAAATATCGAAAAAAGCTCACCTACCAGTTCGCGGTCATCGTCTACACGCGTGAGCAGCTCCGTTATATTGAGCACAGATGCCGTCGCGACATTCACCTTGTTGCCCCCTCGATGACGATCTGAATGACATACCCGCCCATGCAGCTCAAACGAATGACACGGGGCCAGAACGATAGGTAGGGCACGCGCATGGCCATGAGGCCTATACTTAAGTCGTACAAAAGCACTAAGTTGGTTTTAAGAGTGGCGGGCGAAACGCTCTGCCCAGGTCCATATTGACAAGCCCAGGCCCAGTTTGGCACGCGCCGCCATTTGGCGCCTTACGCCCCGGCCTGGTTTTCTTTCTGAATTTCAAACGTCAATGGCACCCGTTCGTGCAACAACCTTTCCGTCGCCGCAACCATGACTTCTTCATGGAACAGCCGCTGAAATACCGAATCCGACAAAAGATTGCTGATCGCCAATAGCGTCATGCCTTGATGATGCGCCATCCAGCAATACACCAACTCAGGGGACCGCGTGTTGGCGGGGATTGCTTCTTTAAAATCTGCTGATTCGTAAAATCCGTAAGGCCCCAGCCATCCCGAAGTTTCCATCTTCCGCAAATTCTTCACCGCCGCCGCGGGATCGACGCTGAGCGCTAGAACGGCAGCATACGGTGTTATGACCGTGCGGTCTTCTGCTTCTACTTTCAGCGCCAGTGGCGGAACTCCGTAGGCATGGTAATGATAATGACCCGAATCATTTTTTGCGCTGCAGGCGCCTTCCGAAATTCCCCAGGGAATATTCAGCGGCTCCACGAATTTTCTTTGGGACATAACTGTCCCGCGCATACTATTTTCCAACAGTGTGGCTGGATACGTCTTCATCCAAAGAGTGGGCATCAGGTATTCAAACATCGTGCCCGTCCAGGACAACAGAATTTTGCGGCCTGAATATTGAGTATGCCCTCGTCCAAGGCGGAACCAACTCGTTTGCGGAATATCACCTTTGGCGATAGCGATAAATACCGCGCTGCGTGATTCCGATGCCAGAAGATCGTAGCAGCTGGCCAACAATTGCTTTTTGTCTACGTCATACCCAACCGAAAGCAAATTGCGCCCCGCATCGTAGAGCATCTGGAAATCCATTTGCTTTGCCATCTCTTCGGCCTGACCAGCAAGCAAAAGCAAATCTTCGCGCAGGGTAGTCGCGCGAATGCTGCATTGTTGAACAGCATGCTGTAGCGTTTTGATTTTCTCGTGCTTGGAATTGTCTCCAGGATTCAACACCAGCGATTGGTCCAACCTGGTGGATAACCGCTGCGCATAACCCGGCAATTGCTCAAGATTCAGGTTTCCAATTACCTTAGGCACGACCATGTCATCGAAGTACGTTCTCAAGGAATAAAATTCCGGAAGCAGCCATGGAACCAACGTCTCCAACTGTTCGCGCACATCCAGAAAACGCGCGCTGGCTTCCTGCAGCCACCATGACTTGGTGTTCACCCCGTTGGGGGTGGCGGATAAAGTCTGAGCCACCACACTCTGCAGGGATTCCTGCAACTTGGGTAACGCTTCAATCCACCTCGGCAGGTCCTCGCGCAAACGTGTTGTCTCAGCGAGAAGTTTCTCAACCGACTCGATCGATTCTTGTCGACCTTCCGTGACGGACAACTCTTCCACAGCCAGCGTCAGGTATTCGCGCAAACTCCGAAATAACGACTCAGACAAAAGTGGCTGGCCAATCGCGGCGTGGCAGCCTTGTTTCAGCGAGAACAACGAGCAAACCAGATTCCCGCTGTCCACGCTGGAAACAAAAAAAGGCGGCAGTGCGGTTGAATCTCTGGTGTCGTACCAGTTCAGAAAGTGCCCGTTGAATCTGGGTAATTCTTTTGCATGCGCGAAAGTTTTGTTGGCTTCATCGAGGAAGCGCTGCAACGTGATAAATCCCAAATCGTATGTGGCATATTGAGAATTCAGCTGCAGTCCCAGATTGGTGGGAGAAATGCGATGAGCCACTTCGTAATTCTGCCCCTGCACATTGTCTGGGATGAGGAATTGATCTTCTGGCGACGAAAATGTCCGGAAGTAACGCCACGTTTTTAGCGCGACTTTACGCAGGAAATTCTCGTCATCGCCCGTGATTTCGCTGCGTCCGGACGCCA
>DATCAX010000323.1:0-2229 GCA_036512375.1 Candidatus Angelobacter sp.
AGGGTTTTCTTGCCGGCGGCGACGTTGTTGCCCTCGAGGCGCACGACGAGCGGAATTTGGAGGCCCACTTCCTTGGAGGCGGCGAGGATACCGGTGGCGATGACGTTGCAATCCATGATGCCGCCGAAAATATTCACGAGGATGCCTTTTACGTTCGGATCGCTGAGGATGATCTTGAAGGCCGACGTGACCTGTTCCTTCGACGCGCCGCCGCCGACGTCGAGGAAGTTCGCCGGCTTGCCGCCCGCGTACTGGATGAGGTCCATGGTGCCCATGGCCAGGCCCGCGCCGTTGACCAGGCAGGCAATGTTGCCGTCCAGCTTGATGTAATTCAGGTTGTACTTTGAGGCTTCCACTTCAAGCGGATCTTCTTCGCTGATGTCGCGCAGCTCTTTCAAGTCCTTGTGGCGGAAGAGCGCGTTGTCGTCAAAGCCAAACTTGGCGTCAAGCGCGAACAAGCGCCCGTCCGTGGTGGTGATAAAAGGATTGATCTCGCACAGTGAAGCGTCGGTCTCCACAAAGGCGTGATACAGCCCGGTCATCAGCTTCACCGCTTCCTTGATCTGACCGGCGTTCAATCCCAGAGCGGACGCCAGCTTGCGCGCATGAAAAGGCTGAAACCCAATCGTCGGATCAATCGGCTCTTTCACAATCGCTTTGGGATCTTTGGCAGCGACCTCTTCGATCTCCATGCCGCCTGCGGCCGACGCCATAAACACCGGCCGCGCCGTCACGCGGTCCACCACAATCCCGAGATAAAGCTCGCGCTCAATGGGCAGCGTTTCTTCAATCAGCAAACGTTGGACGATCCTGCCTTCCGGCCCGGTCTGGTGCGTCACCAGGCGCATGCCCAGAATTTTGTCCGACCATGACTTGGCTTCCTCAAGGTTCTTGGCCACCTTTACGCCGCCGCCTTTGCCGCGGCCTCCGGCATGGATCTGCGCTTTCACCACCACGCCTTTAGCGCCTTCTTCAAAGAGCCGGTGTGCGGCCTTTTCGGCTTCCGCACGGGTCTGGGCCATTTCTCCGCGCGGCACGGCCACGCCATACTTCGCAAGGATTGTTTTTGCCTGATACTCGTGAATTTTCATGTCTGGGGTCTATTGCGGTTCTGTTTGGCGCTCTATTTTGGGGTTCTATTTGGTGTTCTATTAATGAAGCGTTCTTACAGCTTGGTTTCGTACAACTAATGCAGCGCGCTGAAGCGAACCTGTGATTTTATAAGACGACGGACGGAATGGGCAAACCGCTAGGGATCGTGTGGTCTGCGCCACCAGCCCGTCGAAGCCCACTGCGCTCGTTTGCCCAGCGATCCCTTCAACCGCTTGTCATCCTGAGCGATGCGCGCGTGAACGCGCGCGCGAGTCGAAGGATCCTGAGAATGCTTACCCCGCCAACCCGCATCAGGGAGTTCTCTCCAGTGGCTGCGGCCCGTTACCGCATTTCGCTTGCGACAATTCGTTCATTCGCGGTAAAGCATCATTTTTTCGAACACGCTCTTCAGCTCCAGCACTTCCAGCGGATAGTCCGGCCAGTTATGGGTCCAGCACACAATCAGATCGCAGTCGTCCACCGAATGCATATGCGTCAAAAAGTTGCGGCTTTCATTTTCAAACTCAATCTTCGTTGGCACCCAGCGGTTGGGTCCTACTTTCCGCAGCACTTCGCAGTCGGGACACGCTATTTGAATGCGAGTAACGGAAAACCCCAGCTCCTTCGCCACGGTGCCAAACGCAAAAATCACTCCGTTCTCATTGGTTGGGGCGCAATTGAGCGGCGCGTGCATCGGCTCTCCATAAACCACTTGGTCCTTCTTTATTCTGGGTCGCAAAGGCATGATCGTAGGGGACTCGGATGTCCGTGTCTGCCTCGCCTCCCCTTGCAAATGGTTCGTAATGATCTCCATCACGTCTTTCCATTCCCCTTCCAGACCCTCCTGCCGCGCATATTCCTGCAGCCCTGCCGGCACCTCGCTCCATGTCCGGAACCTCCTCATCAGCGGCCGGACGCTGTACCTGCCTTCCAGTTCGTAGTCGGACATCGTCGGTACCTTTCCCAGCTTCCGGATGGTTCCTGCCCAGTCCATGAACAGCGACTTCAGCTCCACCCTGCATCCCGACCCCTCGCGCTGCACTGCGCTTGCTGCCATCATTTGCGTGTACGTACCAAAGTTTTTCCTGATCTGGTTTTTAGTGAGTTTCGTAAGTGCTCGAAGCTCGGCTACATTCG
>DATCAX010000324.1:0-9266 GCA_036512375.1 Candidatus Angelobacter sp.
CTTTCCCGGTATGCTGGCCACAAAGTCGGCCGGGCCACTCTCACCATTGTCGCAGGTGAGTGGACCATCAAGAGGTGAATCTGTACCTTCGATTCTGATCTTGACGCCATCAAGTTCCACCTTGATCGGACCGTGTTCCGCGAAGTGCTCAGCTCTCACCGCGCACTGCAGCCTCTGTCCCGGCATCGGTGAAATCACAATCTGTTTCGAATGGAACAAGCCCAGCACGCCAATACGAACTTCTTTTTCCTGTGCGTGACCTGTGCTTATACCCAATAACCACAGAGCGTAGATGGCCCAGCGCTTCATCTACCGGCTCCGCGGCCTTCGACTGCCGCAAGCATGCGTCCGCCAACGCCAGCAGCCATGTATCCAGGATGCCCGTGTAACCTGACCAAGAGGATTGCGCGCGGATGGTCCGCTGGGGTCATCAACAGGGCGAACCCATCGCCTGGGGCTTTCTTGGCATGTGTGCAGGGCGCAGTACCAGTCTTTGCCAGCATGGAAGCATTTGGCAAGGCGGCGCCTGCGGCTTTTCCGGTTCCCTGTTGCGCTGAAAGCGCCATCCCTTGCAACACGGGGAAAACCGCCGCGTCTAGCGCGTGATGTGTCAGGGCGAGATAAGCCTGAGCCAAATCTAGGGGTACGGCCCAACCCGAAACACTGACGCTTTCCGCCGATCCAGGCGGCCCGTGTACAGGATAGTTCGCTAGAGCCTGAGCAAAGGCAGGTCCCGCATCTGCAATGAGCTGTTGAAAATAAGAGTTGCAGGACTGGGCGACAGCATCGCGAATTTGAAGTTTGCCGTGTCCACGCGGCAGCCAGCACGTCTTTCCGCCGGTGCACTGAAACTGCGGAAACGTTGAATGCGTCTGGCCGTAAGCAACCGCGAGAAATGGCTTCACCAGAGATCCCACGGGAAGCTCACGCTCCGGGTGTTCCCAACGCTGCGCCATGATCTGGCCATTCTCGTCCATCAAAAGATAGGACAAGTCAGGATCATTGAAATCACGAGCCAGCACAGCTGCAGCTGCTTGCGTGTGCAGGTTTTGCGTCGGTACGCGGGCAGACGCGGCTCGATGCGGTGCGCTGAGCACAAGCAGGCAAACCGCGACTAGGACCGATCTGGTTATGGCAGCCAACGATAGGTTACCGTCTGTTGGATTTTATCCTTAGTCTGGCGCGTCACGATCTCCTCTGAATCCAGCTTAGTGAACGCACGGCTGAAACTGGCAATATTTCTGGAAAAGAACTGCGGCTCTGTCTCTTTGGAAGCCCATGGCTGATCTACCAGCCGGGAGAACTTATAGAAATTCTCTTTTTCTCGACTGTGGCTGAAGCCGGCAACATAAATGGATGGTTGCGAGAGCGGCTGGTTATTCGTCTGCAGAACGGAGATCAACAAGCTGGCATCATTGGACACATACAGAACCTTGCCACGCACCGCGATCTGCACCGGTGATAGACCGTCAAGCTGGTAGTATCCGCCCGCATCTTTCACCTCGCGCCATTGCAGACCTAATCGCGCTGTGGTCAAGCCGGGCGCAAGCATATCCTGCATTGCACTCTGAACGGACGGAACATCCCAATCAGTTGCCGCGGCAACTGCTACCACTGCGGGAGTCATCATCAACACACCATCAGCGTTCATGCTCGTCCGCTGCACCACCATCAGCGCCTGTGGACCAGCCTTTTCCAATTGCACTTGCAAACCCTCTGAGGCGTTCAGGATATTCGCTCGCGCTGGCTCCGTGTCGATTCGCGTTTCCAGGTCACTGCCGGCGCCGGTTTGTCCACCTGTCACTTGAACCTGCGGAGCCGATTGTTCCGTGTGGGCAGTTCCAAATCGAGGCTCCAGTATCTTCTGCTCCAGCACAGCCAGAGTATTCTTCACGTCCGTGGGACCAACTTGATAGAAGCCGTGATCCTTGGGGACTGTCATCAGCAGGGCTGTTACTGTCTGCGCGGATTGAGCCAGCGCAGTCTCATCAGCCTGCTTTTTGGGCAGGACCACGCGTTCTTCACGGTAAATGGAGCCTTCGCGGTAGAGATCGGAAATCGCGCTGCGGTAGCTCTGCATTTCTGTGATGTTGCGCTGTAGCCAGTAAGTTCGGAAGTGCGGCGTGACTGCGATCTTTTCCATGTTCATGACCATGCGCAAATCGCCTGGCGTCGCGGCAGCCGATGCGAGCGCCTGCGCATACCAGCCTTCCTGGTTAAGAGTACGGCCCTTACTCCCGGACATCAATTCCAGCGAGCCGGCAACCAGGTCTTCGCGCGTTCCCAGAATCAGGTAATTGTCTGCGATAGCAAATGCCACCAAGCGTCCAGACTCTTCATCTTTCCGCACGAAGAAGGGCGTTCCGCCAGCGGTACGAGGCTGGAATTTGCTGCGCGACTGCCACAAAGGGGACTGCATAAACTCTCCCGAAGAAAGCCGCGTGATGTACAAGAACTCAAGATTACCTATGTTGTACACGGCCACAGCGCTTTCCTTGCCGGCTGCTTCCACTAAAAACTTCATATTAGGAGGCAGGCCGGACGCTGCTGCAAATTGGTCTGATGCCTGCCCCAGGCGCAGGAAAAGACGTGAGTTGGAAAACACACGATAATCGTCGCTTTTGAGCCATTGTGCCCGCTCCGGAGAGCCGTTCCAATCCTTCATCAGACTGGAAAAGTCCTTCGCTTCGATATAAAGCAAGGAGCCTTCCGGCATCATCTGGTCAAGCGAGTGCGTTGGGCCGGCTTGGGGTCGGAAAAGGCTCCATCCGATTATGCCCGTAACACACAAAGTCAATAAACCCAGAGTAGATAGTTTTTGCATTGATCTCACAGGCTGGCTCCTTTCCGCATGGGACTCTGCTGTCTGGGCGGACTGGATAGTGCCGGCTCAGGCAATCGGGGACGAACAATGTGCTCTTGTTCCAATTCTGAACGTACCTGGGGCTGCCTGGCTCGATTGGCTTCGCGCCTGCGCTGTAGCAACCGAATCTGCTGGACCTCTTTGTTGATCTGCGCTTTCCTCGCAGGATCGGTTTCCAGTCGGTATGCCCTTTGCAAATATGGCACGGCCTGGGCTAGCGCGTTTGTTCGTTCGAATGCCAGTCCCAGGTCACGATTGATTGCCGCACGCTCTTTTACAGGCAGCTTCACGAAAGCCCTGACAGTGTCTTCAACTCTCATATTCTGAAGGCTCGCTTCATCTTCATCATCCGAACCTGAGGTAGCCCCTATCATTGCGGCCAGATCAGCATTGGTCAGGTATGGTTTCATCGCGGCGATAGCGAGATGATAGTCGCGAACTTCCATTGCTGCTCGCAACAGAGGAATCCGCGCGGCTTCACCTCCGGGATTGTCCTCAAGGGCCGAGCGGAGCAATCCCACACGGGCAGCGGCTGTCAGGCTCTCCGTTGCCTTCAAACGCGCGGCAAAAAAGAATGGCCGGTTGGCGTCAGCCGCGCTCGCCGGATGGCCGTCAACCATCAGATTCAGTTCCTTGCTTCCAAGATCAGGCACATCGCCCGTAAGAGCTTTGGCTGCGGCGAGTCGGGATTCATAAGTAACGTCACTCGACGACGCTACACCCACAACCTCTTTGCTTGCGCCATCGCCATTCTGCTTTGCCGCGATGCGCGCCTGCGCCAGTCGCACTCGATAGTCTGCATTCCAGGGCACTGCCCTGACTAGTTCTTGTAGAAACGTGGCGGCCTCAGCGGGATGTCCACTGCGCATCAGCAAGGCGGCTGCTGTGTCCTGGCTTTCAAATGGATTGCCAACCACCAGAGTCATACGACGCAAGAGCGCCAAAGCACCTTCAAGATCACCAGCTTGTAATCGGATGTCAGCCAGGCCAAGCATGTTAGGTCCGGTGAAGTTGCGGTTTTCAATTTCACGCATGAACACAAATTCCAGAATCTTGCTTGCGGCTTGCTTGTCTCCGGCTTGTTGCAGCTCGATCGCTGTTCTCCGTAGGACGTCGGCGGCGGGCGCTCGATCTGGGGCGGCGCCATAGCTTTCGATGATAGCATCTACAGCGTTGGTCTGTGCAGCAGTTTTGAGTTGTATCTGGAACAGTTGCGGACGTCTTTCCCATATGGGTCCGGGCAAGGCGCTCATCCCGCTGCGCACGCGATCATATTGCTTGGTATCGAGAAGGTATTGCAACCATTCCACTTGAAGTTGCTCAAGTTCCTGTTGAGCATATTCGTGTTCCACACCTTCCGACTTTTCGGCTTTGGCTTGCGCAAGCTCAAGCAACCGTTGATAGATCGGTTCCCGATCCAGCTTGAGATTGGAGTTTGCAGCCACGAAAGGACGCAGAAATGAAAGCTTCTCTGGCACGTCGGCGGAAAGCTCCAACACCAGTGTTGCGGCAGCACCGGAAGATTCCAGTCGCGGCAGCACGCTGCGCAGCAGGGCCTCCACACGATACGTTCCGTTTCTCTTCACATAATTGTGCAGAGTCTCATTGACGCTCGCCTGGAACTGCGGGAGCAATTTGCGGCTGGCCAGATTGTCGATTGTCGCGGCGAAATCTCCCCAGAAAGTCTCCTGCGTCTTCCCGCTCGTCGTTTGGACCTTCAGCAGGTCAAGCGCCTTCTTCCACTCATCGAGCGCCAGGTCCTGGTGTTTTTGCTTCCAGTAAATACCCGCCAGCCGGTTGTACACGTCAATACGTTCATTGCTCAGGTCAAGCACATGCTGATAGTCGCTGACGGCGCGGGGCAGGTCTCCGGAATCTTCATAATAGAGTGCAGTGGTGAAATAAGCGGTCGCGCGCGTGGGAGTATGCTCAATTTCCGCCGGAAGAAAATCCTCGGGATCGCCTTTTTTCATTGTGCCCTGATATTCCCCGTATCTGGAGCCGTAATAAAACCAGACATCGCCCGCCAGGGTTTGTTTACGATCCAACTGCTTCTCCAGACGTTGGCCAATTGTCCCGTCCGCCAGCGCTGTGGCAAAGGCTTTCTGAACAGGAGCGCTTCCGTCAGCGAAATAGAGTCCCGCCAGAGCCGTGTAGGCAGAGCGCCAGACCGGAGCCTCCGCAGTGCTACGCGCGTCAACCGCGGACAAGACCAGCCTGGCGTCAGAATTGGTGAGCAGGAAATTCACCACGGCATCGCCACGGCCTTGCGGCTGTCCGGCAATCTGGATCAGTTTCTGCGGAGTCTTCGCTAACAGCAGTTCGAAGTAGCGGTCCTGTTGCTGTCCGGAAAGAATTTGATACCCCTTCAGTTCTTCCAGGACGCGCAGTTCGTCGTCCGGGCTGCCGGCCAGACCGTAGATATCAAGTGAGCGAGAAAGATAGCCGATTGCTAAGTTCGATTGGACGGAGCGGCCAAGCTGTTCCAATTGCTTTGCCAGGTCCATCAGCTTCAGGCGTTGGATCTGGAGCTGTTCCAATCGCAACGTGGAAAGACCGGCTTTGGGCCTTGCTGCCAGGGCCGCGCTGATGAGTTTCACTTCAAGCTCGGGAATGACGGCCTTCTCCGCCGCGGGCAGGAGATAGTCTTCGGCTTGGGAAGCCGTCATACCGGCACTCTTTACCTCAAGTGACTTGGCAAAACCAACACGTTCTTCCGGCGTGAAGTACCGATTCACCGCCGTGCCCATCTCACGCATGCATGCCATCAACCCATTTCGTGCATTGCCGGTACGCGTCTTCAGCAGGCTCTTCCGGAGTTCAGAGTTGGTAACGGCTTCAATTCCATTTTTCGCTACCTGTTGCGTCAGCGACGGGAGTTCCTTCGCGCCCGTCATGGCGAATTGCAGTTTCTGCCAGGCAGGTTCCTGCTGCCGGAGGCGAGTCATGATACGCGTGTAAATCTGTGCCCCGGTGTGGTTCGTGGAATCTGCCAGCAGATCGCGTCCGGCAAGGTCGACGCCTTTTTCCGAATAGTCGCGCGCCGCCGTCAGCATTCCCCAGCTTTCAAAGCGCTCCGCCGCCGTGAAGTATTTGCCAGGAGTTTCAGGACGGCCATCAATCAATGCGACCTTCAAAGCCTGCATTGCCTGTTCCGGCTTGTTCTGCCGCGCACGGATTTCCGCCACCTTTTCCATCCATCGCGCATCATGATAGGCCAGTTCGTACAATGACGCATAATCCGCTGCGGCCTCGTCAAAGCGCATCAGGCGTTCTTCCATGGTAGCCCGTGCCATAAGCAGGTCTGTCCGGTCAGGGCGGACCTTTATGGCCTGCCCATACGTGCGGATCGCCGCATCAAAGTCTTCCTGCGTTGTCTGGATCCGAGCCAGCACGACCGACCAGCGCGAATCTTTGGGCGAAGCAGCAACTGTCCTGGAATAGAAGCCGAGGAGTTGATCTTTACGCTGGTAACGTTGCGCGTAGTAGGCAGCTTCGGCGGTCACAGCTGCATCCTCAGGATAAGAGTTGATGATCTCGATGTATTGATCAACTCCTCCGGCATAATCTTTCAACGCCGTGAGCACAGGGATGAGCCCGCGCCGCAAAGCGGCGATTCGTTCTTTGCGCTCGTCGGCTGAAAGTTTCGCTTTCTGGAAGAACTTGATCTTCTCCTGATAGAAATCACGCAGGCCGGCGTTGTCTCCGGCTTGCGCATAAATCTCCGCTGCCGCCGCCAGATATTCACTGTTGGCCGGAGAGTCTGCCAGCAATCCCGCCAGTAACCTCCGCGCCGGTTCATTCTGGCCAGCTTCAGTCATTTTGCGCGCTTCTTCGTAAGTAAACTGCGCTTTCATGGCGGGGTAGGAATTCTTCGCCGCCTCGGAGAGCACCTCAATGGCGCGTTGCTGCAGCTTGTTACGCCAGTAGAAATCAACCGTGGAGCGGACAACGCCCAGCACTTTGGGATTCTCCTTATAGAGTGCCTCGACATTTTTCTGCGCTGCGGCTAAATCTTTCTTCTGTTCGTAAAAGCCCACCAGCGCGTAGCGCAATTCAAGCCGACGAATGGGATCAGTGCTCACCGCTGCCTGCCTTTCGAGAGCATGCTGGCGCACGGATTCCAGAGATTTTTCCTTCGCCATGTTCTCGATGTTTTCCAGTGTTTCTACGGCATTGCTGTGATCGAGCGCGGCCAGCAGGAATGAAGACAAGTCCTGTTTGCGTGCCTGGGCTTCCAGCATGTCAACGCGTAATTGGATTGCAGCCAGATCGTACCTGCTATTTTCGACCGCTTTGAGAGTAGCGGCATCTGCGACGTCACGTCCCGTCCGTCGCACGGCCAGTTGTAGTAGTCGCGCTCTCGATTCAGGATTTGCGGACTCCGCCAGCGCGCCCTTCACATATTCATCCACGGCTCGCGGGTAGTCCCGCTTATTTTCATAGATCGCGCCCACCTGGTAACTGTAAAGCGTGTCGTCATGCAGATTGGTGCGCCCCTGGTCGAGCAGCCGGAGCGCATCTTCAAAGAAGTAATAATCCCAGAAAACCGTGGCCGCATCTTCATAGCTCTGGGGTCCGCCAGGTTCGGTTTCCGGCATCTTGTTCCAATAGGGCGCGGCTTTGGCAAACATCTCGCGGTCTGAATAAATATCCCCGATCCGAGCCAGCCTCTTACGGTCATCGGGAGCGTAACGAAGAAGGTTAGACTCAAGCTCCACCGCTACTTCAGTATTCCTTGGATCGAAATAGGCAAGCGATCGATACAGAGAAGAAGCTCTGTCACCCAGTCCAGCGTCCGCGGGATATTCTCGCGCTACACCGGCAATGATGGGCGCTCCCGCCTCAAAGTGCGAGCGCCACAATTCCGCTTCGCCGAGAAAGCGCGCGCCCGCCGGGTTGGACCGGGCTTCAGCATTCCAGTCCGGATTAGCGGCGACCGCGCCACGTAAGGTCTGCAATTCAGTTTCGAGTTTTCCATTGCTCGAGAGGAACTCAAAATAGTGGTTGCGAAGGTTATCGTCCGCAAACCAATAGTTCCGCATCAAACCTTCCCATGCTTCCTGGTTATACGTGCCTTTGGTCTGATACAGAACCAGCAGATTGCGAACAAAAACGAGGTTGTGAGGAAAACGCTCATGGGCAAGTTGGTTGAAGCGCAAATCCAGATCCTGTGGCATTCCGGAAACGGCACTCAGGTAGGTTTCCAGATCGCTGCCGGCAAAGATCTTCACTACTTCCTGAGAAAGTCCTTGCAGATCCTGGTCGCGCTTCTTTCGCAGATACCAGCGAGCAAGTTTCTGGTACCAGTTCGTCCCCGGAAATTGCTGAATGGCACGCTTGTACACGGCTTCTTCTTCCGTGCCCAGCCGATTGCTCTCCAAGAAAGCGGCGAACTTCTCATACAGTTCGGGATCGTCAGGATTGCGGTCCAGTTCCTGCCGCCATACCGTGAGCGCCGCGGGTATCTGGCGCAACGACACAAGCCGCGAGATATAGCGATCCAGCACGCGCTGGTATTCCGGTGAGTGCGCGCCCGCCTGCGTTTGCTCCGGCGCCTTCTGGACAGCAAATGCCTGATGCTCCGTTCCCATGCTTCTTGATTGCTGCGAATATCCTTCGCCGTCACCTTCGTCTCTTTGATAAGGCCGTGGCGCCGACGCCCTGGCTGAATGGTCTCCCAGTGGCACGCCGTCAGCTTTTCGCGCGAGTTCTTCTAGCAGGCCGTCATACACCGAGAATTCCGCTTTTGTATTTCCGACGCGTGCGTAACTGTCTGCCATCTGCAAAGCCATGCGGTCACGTTGCGGCGCAGAGGGAAAAGCGGCCATGAATTCTCTTCCGCCACTGATCACCGCGGCATCTTCTCCATAGCTCGCGTATGCATCCATCAGGCGTGCGCGCAACTCCGGCCGAGAGACGGAGACAGGAAAACGTTTGTCAAAAAACGCAACCAGCGCGGCGGCGCGCGAGCGGTGAAAATACGGGAGCGCACGTTGCTCTTCTTCAGAATAGTGCTCCGCAGGCTCGCTGGTATTCAGGATCAATGACAGGATGCCGTTCAGGTAGCCAGGACCGGAATCCATGGTGGCAATGTCTTTGTACATGGAGATGTCGCCGGCCCCGAAGCGAATCTGCTCTTCGGGTGCGATGAGCAGGATGTTTGTCAAACCCGCCAGCGCCTTTTCCTGGGAGTCAGCGCCGGGAGTGTTGTAAAGAGCGAAGTAATAGCGCGCGGCTTCCGGATAAAGTCGAACGTCCTCGAGTAATCGGGCTAAAGTATAGAGTTCCTGTGATGTCCAGACTGACTTGCGCGCATCTTTTTGCAGACGGTACTGCGTGATGGCCTGTTGCGCCGCCTGCAGATTGCCTTGCTGCTGGTAATAATAGAAGATCTGGGCCA
>DATCAX010000325.1:0-3411 GCA_036512375.1 Candidatus Angelobacter sp.
TTTGTTTTTGGCCATGAAATGGGGCATTACGTTTTGAACCACATCGTGATCGGCATTTCTGCCACGGCTGTGGGACTCTTTATCGGCTTTTATCTTCTATACCGGATTGCCAATTGGGCGTTCCCCCGCTTCCAGCAGCGCTGGCACATGCGCGAATTGAGTGACTGGGCAGCGGTGCCCATGCTGCTGCTGATTTTTTCCGTCATGAGCCTGATTTCGCAGCCGATCGGCAGTACTTTCAGCCGGCAACTGGAGCACAACGCGGATGTCTACGGCTTGGAAGTCACGCACGGCATCAATCCCAACTCGCAGGAAGCTGGCGCCCATGCCTTTCAGATACTGGGCGAACTCAGCTTGTCCTACCCATATCCCAGTCCGATTGTGGTGTTCTGGTATTACGATCACCCGGCGATTCCTGATCGCGTGAAGTTTGCTCACCAGTACGATCCCTGGGGCAAAGGCGAGCAGCCGAAGTATATAAAGTAACAAGCACAGCCGCGAATTTACGCGTGGCGTTCGCGTGATTCGCGGCTGACTGGCTCCTGTTAGCGTTTACTCGTCTTGTAGCTGAACGTCACCTTCGTTTCTTCGTCGAGTACCAGGGCGCGGGCGAAGCGATATGAGTTCCCTGCCCTGGGAACATCCACACGCACCGGCAGCACTCCGGCGACGCGTTTTTGCAGATCAAGCACGTTCGCAGAGGCTGCGTTCATCTGGCGCTGCTCGGCTTTTTTCTCATCGCGTTCGCGGTCCTTGCGATGTTTGTCAGAATCAGTGAAAGTGCTTTGGTTGGTTCCGCTGAATGTAGTTGACACTTGAGACTGGTTGGTTTCAATCATTGGCGCTTCTGCGGTGACCTCAACGGTGGTAGTGGCTTCCCCGACATTGAGGCGTATCTGATATCGCGATGGCCGGATCGGATCGATACGTGCATTGATTTGCGCGGTCTTAAATCCTTGCGCGGTTGCCGAGATCTTTACCCTCCCGGAAGGCATTCCGGCATTTACAGCCCAGCGACCCGCACTGTCTGTGGTTGTGGTGGTGGTGGCTCCATTCACCAGGCTGGTGACCTGCACCTGCGCGCCCGGCACGACTGCGCCCATCGGATCGACAATGATGCCGCCGATTTGTCCGGGCAAAAGCGGGCCGGAAGTTACGCCGGGAGAAAACTGCGCCAGATTATCCATGCCCTCATTTTCCTTAATGCCGCCCATGGGATAGGAAACTGTGCTCATTACAGTATCCCCTGCCTCCACCATAGGCGTCGGCAGCAGAAATGCGGCAATGGCGTCTCCGCCAAAGTCTTTCACCTTATACTGCTCCGGCAGAAAGAGCTCCCATTCCAGCAGACTGATAGGGACATCCATGCTTGGCAGCGACAGCTCTGAGCCGCCCTTCTTCGCAAACGGAGTACCGGCGTCCATGAACACGAAGGAAACTTCATACGAGCCACTGGGGCGGAAGCCGGTGCGCAGCAGCGGAACGCGGTTGCCATCCGGGCCTTGTACGGGCTTTACCCTTTCGCCGGCCACGCTGGCGGAAACGATCGTCGCACCGGCCGGCAAGTTAATTTTCAGGAACGGTTGCGCCTGATTTTTTACCGTGAGTTTAACTTCGGTGAGTGTGCGGCCTTCCACCGTCACCAGGGTCGTGACGACGGCGTGCTCGGCCACGGCGGCCAGAACGGTGCTATCTGGAAAGCGCGTCCAGTCAAGAGCGAGCGTGGGAACTTCCGTGGGTTGGCGATGATAGCGGAATGCCGCTTGAAGCGGAAAACGCGCCAGCGCACGCAGATATGGATTGACCTCTTTTAAGTCCATGCGCTTCAGGCCGCCGCCTTCCGTCGCCGTGAGTTCCATGGCGCCGGTTCCTTCAACCAGTACCTCGCCGGTTTCACGCTGCGTGTCGACAAAGCCGAGAATCGGCGCGTCAGTTCTGGTTCCGCTTAGCGGGCGCTGCATGGAAATAAGGAATTCGTGATTGCGCGGCGCTGACGCGTTCAGGCGCACAATCAGTTTGCCATTTTCCACTTCGCTTGAATCGACTGTCGCGCCGGAAGCTCCGGTAATTTCGTAGCCAGCAGGCACATCGACAACAAACTGCGTGGGATCGCCCTGCACAATTGTGATATCCGCCAGCGCGGCGATGCGCAGCTCTTCATCGTTGACCGTGACCAGAGTTTTAACGTCGGAAAGGAAACGCACTTCGTGCTTCACCACCGGAACCTGCACCACGCCGGTGATCCATGAGATATTTGCCGGCTGTCCCGGGACGAGCGTCGCTTCCAGAGTGGTCTGGCCCTTCTCGGTCGTGCGAGACGTGACCAGTCCCGGGCTGATGCGGACCATGCTGTGGTCGCCGGGAATCACCAGTTGTAGCCGGACGCTGCCGGACGCGGGCACGGGCAGGTTGAAGGACGCACGGCCGGCTTCAATCGCCAGCGGCATACCAGTATCGAGCGCGACGGAAAATTCCGCGGCTCCCGGCAGAATGGCCTTTGAGGTTGAACCTTCCTGTTCCAGCGGCAGGCTCTTCCCTTCCTGTCGGGCATTGAGAATCGTGAGGCCGGTGGTTAGTGGCACCTTGGCTGCACCCTTGCTGAAGACTTCTCCATCCAATTGCAGCGTGCCCAGCACGGTTTCATTGGCGATATGCAGTTTCATCTCAACGCGCTTGATGGCGTATGCCATTGGCGGCGCTTCGCGCTGTTTGGACGTCTTGGAGGCCAGTTCGACCAGCCGGTTGTACTCGGCCAGCGTCAGCGTAACGTTTCCGGTGGTGGGCAATGGAAGCGAGGTGGTCTCGGCGCCCATTGCATAGACAGAGAACATCATGAGAATTGCCAATAGCTTTTTCATTTGCCACCTTCCTTCTTGTCGCGCTGATAGTTGAATTCAAGAGCCGGAGCGTGATTTTCTGCCGTGAGTTCAGAAACAAAAAACAATGACGGACCGAATGCAGGGAACGACGGACGGATGGGCAGAACTTTCGCGCCGCGCCCACCCAGTGCTTTGGAATTAAAGGCATCGACGAGAACTTGTGTAGGTGACTGTGGGCGATTGTCACTTTTGGCCAAGTCCACAATCCCATTCGAGTTCCGGCCATACTCCGATCCTCTGAGTGGAATTGCGGTTCCAACTCCTACATCGAAGGCGCGGAATGCGTCCGCCATGGGCGATTCGTACGTTTCCGCCCGGAATGCGCCTGCTTCCGGCGCTACTTTGAACAATGGTGGATGGTAAAGCAGCAGCCCGGTGCGTGAGATGGGCAAGTCCACGGCGGGCAGCGCCAGCTGAGCTTTGCCTTTGTCTGTCCATGCGGTTTGGCGAACCAGATAGAAGATCTCCAGCACGAATGCGGGCGCCTCTTCTCCGGCACGGGATTTTTCCAGCGGCAGCAGCAGGCTGCCAT
>DATCAX010000326.1:0-9599 GCA_036512375.1 Candidatus Angelobacter sp.
AGTTTTGCTGCCGGCTGGGCTGGGGGTTTCTTTGTTTTTGCAGGTTTCTTCTTTGAGGTTTGTGGCCCGCTTTTCCCAGCGGCATTTTTTCCCGCGGCAGGGGTTCCTGTGGCTCCATCTTTCTTGGGAGCAGTTGGCGTCGCGTTCTGGGAGATTCCAGGCTGGACGGCCAGAAACACAAGAAGGAAAATATTTAAGAAGATGCCGCCAAATCTCGCCAAAAAAGGTCACCTCGTCGAACAAAGAGCTTCCCAGATTATCTCATGAAGGCGCGGGACTATGCTCATGAGATGAGCTTAATCAGGCGCGGGGCGGTTTTGGCGGCATTCATTGATCCGGAGCGGAACCCCTCGGTATCAAGGGTGACAAAGGTAAATCCCAGCGCTTTAAAGGTCCGGGTCAACTCGGTGAACATCTGCGGCGTGAGGGCAAGGTGCAATTCGTCCCAGGCGATCTCAATCCGGGCAATCTCGCCATGGTGCCGCACCCGGCACTGGCGGAAGCCCAGGAGGTGCAGGGCTTCCTCCCCCTGTTCGACGGCGAAAAGCGCCTCCATGGTCACCGGGCGGCCATATTCAATGCGAGAGGAAAGGCACGCGGAAGCTGGCTTCTCCCAGACGCGAAGTCCCGCCGCCCGCGCCAGTTCGCGAATATCCGCCTTCGTTAAACCCGCTTGCAGGAGCGGAGCCGCTACCTGGTGCTGCCGTGCGGCGGCCTGACCCGGCCGAAAATCGCTTTGATCGTCGACATTTACACCATACGCAATCGACTGGAAGCCGCGTCGCGCGGCAAACGCTTCCATCTCGCGGAAGAGTTCGTCTTTACAGTGGAAGCACCGCTGGCGGTCATTGCGGACATACTCCGGCCTCTCCATTTCGCCGGTCTGGATCACTTCAATAGCAATCCCATGTTCACGGGTGAAGGCGAGCGCGTCCTGCAACTGAGTGCGCGCCAGGCTGGGTGAGTCTGCGATTACCGCCAGCATGTCCTGACCCAGAACCTTTTGCGCGATCCAGGCCAGATAGGACGAATCGACCCCACCGGAGTAGGCGACAAGGGTCCGGCCCAGGGACCGGATCGAGTCTTCCAGAAGGCGCTGTTTGGCGGAAAGATCCATAACTTAGATTTTAACCACAAAGGACACGAAGGAACACTGATGGCTTAGCGACGGCCCTATTCTTTGGCAGAAGGATAAAAGAGCAACTTAGCGTGGGCGATTGCAACTACTGTTGGCCCGATTGGCGAATTTAACGCTCCTAACTGCAGCCCGATCATCATCGACCTGACGGGCGATGGATTCTTTCTTACCGATGCGGCGCGCGGTGTAATGTTTGACATCGCAAGTACAGGAATTCCGCTGCAAATGGCATGGACCGCGAACGCGAACAATGCCTTCCTGTCGCTGGACCGTAGCAGCTAGCCATTAGCTCCTAGCCGTTAGCCCTTAGCCAAATTGAAAACCTTTACCACAGAGGACACGACGGAACACAGAGGGAGCAAGAATTGGGAGATCAAGAGAAGCGGGAGATCACTCCCCGGACCGCGCCAGTTCTACTGCCCTGACCAGCGCGCGCGTCTTGTTGAGGCATTCCTGATATTCGCTTTCCGGCACTGAATCCGCGACGATGCCGGCTCCGGCCTGGACGTAGGCTTTCTTGCCTTTCACCAGCATGGTGCGGATGGCAATGCAGGAATCGAGATTGCCGGCGAAGTCAGCATAGAGAACGGAGCCGCCATAAATGCCTCGGCGTACCGGCTCGACTTCTTCAATGATCTCCATGGCGCGAACTTTGGGTGCGCCGGTTAACGTACCGGCGGGAAAGCAGGATGAAAGCGCGTCGATGGGCGTGAGCCCTGCGCGGAGCGTTCCTTCCACGGCGGAGACCAGATGCATCACGTGCGAGTAGCGCTCCACGAACATCAAGTCACGGACTTTTACCGAGCCGAATTCGCTGACGCGGCCAACGTCATTGCGGCCGAGGTCGACGAGCATGATGTGTTCAGCGCGTTCTTTTTCGTCGTTACGCAACTCGTCTTCGAGCTTTAGATCTTCAGCTTCATCTTTGCCGCGCCTGCGCGTGCCGGCGATGGGCCGATACTCAAGGTGGCGGCCAGTTACGCGCACCAGCATTTCAGGCGACGAGCCCAGGACAGTCATCTCTCCCATGCGGAGAAAATACATGTACGGCGACGGATTCACACGTCGCAATGCACGATAGATATTGAGCGGTTCAACGCCAGGCTCAAGTTCAAGCCGCAAAGATGGGACGGCCTGAAAGACGTCGCCGGCCATGATGTATTCCTTGATTTTTTCCACGGTGCGAATGAAATGCTTCTTACTCACCGACACCGCGACCTTCACCTTGCCCGTTTTCGGCCTGGGCGCACGCAGAAATTTTGCCGGCAACGGCGCAGCCAGTTTCTTTTCGATCCGCGCAATATCGCGCAGTGCCTGCGCATAAGCCTGCCTGGGAGACTGTCGGCGGACGTCGGCGGTGGCGATGATGTAAATCTCATGCCGCACGTGGTCAAAGGCCAGCAGTCGGTCAAAGAACATCAGGTTGCAGTCCGGCATTTGCAGATCGTCTTTAGCGAGCTCTGGCAATCGTTCAATTTGGCGGACTGCGTCGTGGGCGAAAAATCCCACCGCGCCAGCAGTAAAAGGCGGCAGTCCGGGAAGATGTGCCGGAGTATGCTCTCGCAGGAGGCCGTCCAGGATTTTGAAGATGTCGCCTTCCTGCTGCGTCTTTTTGCCGTGGCGTTCAATGGTGATCTGGCGGCCGCGCGCACGCAGGATCATGTAAGGCCGCGCGCCCAGAAAGGTGTATCGACCAATCTTTTCGCCGCCCTCAACCGACTCCAGCAGAAACGCGTTTGGCTCTTCCGCTGCAACACTCAGAAACGCCGAAACCGGCGTGCGCAGGTCAGCAGCAACGGTTTTAGCTACTGGAACCAGCGTCGCCGTACGGGCCAGCCGGGCAAATTCGCTGTAATCGGGGAATAGCATCGGACGCCTATCTTAAATCGATTCTTAAATTGTGATTACGTTTTAGTGCACGAACGTACACGTACCTGCTATGTGTCCTAAAGTACACATTTGATTACGCCGCAAGCCAATCTCTATCGTTCCAGAGGCCCAAATTGGACTATACTCTGCCTCAAATACCGGAAAGTTGAAGCATTTCCCGCACGAACTGTTGTGCCCCCTTGGAGTTCTCAGCGGGACCGAACTCAAAAGCAACGGCGCCGATAGAACTAAAGCGCCACAGGTGAATACGAATGCTAGTCAGATTCTGGGGTGTACGCGGCTCAACGCCAACCCCGCAATCAGAAAACCTGCGATACGGCGGTAATACCTCGTGCGTTGAGGTCCGCGTTAACGGGCACATTTACGTTTTTGACTGTGGCACCGGATTTCGCAATCTGGGCAAACAGCTTTCCCTGGAACAAACTGGGAACGGGAATGGGCATCCCATCAACGCCCACATTTTTCTTTCCCACTTCCACTGGGACCACATTCAGGGCATCCCGTTTTTCTCGCCGCTTTATGGCGACCGCAAAAATTCTTTTGTCTTTCACTCCTCCAGCCGCACCCGCGGTCTGCAACAGGCGCTGGAAGAGCAAATGGCCGACCCGTATTTTCCGGTGAACATGAGTGAGATGGCCGCGCACCGGCAGTTCTCCAATATCGACGAAGGCCGCACCACGCTTGACGATTGCACCGTGCAGTCCATGTGGCTCAACCATCCTCAGGGCTGTTTGGGCTTCCGCATGGAAACCCAGGGCAAAGTCATTGTGTACGCCACGGACAACGAGCCCGGCGATCCGGTCTTTGATAAAAGCGTCCGCAAGCTGGCTGAAGGCGCCGACCTGCTCATTTACGACGCACAATACCTGCCTGAAGAATACGCCGCCCGCAAACAAGGCTGGGGACACAGCCACTGGCGCGAAGCCATCAACGTGGTGATGGAAAGCGGCGCCAAAGAACTTATTCTCTTCCACCACGACCCCGACCATACTGACTCCTGCATTGACTCCGTGGTCAAGCAGGCCCGCGAACACTATCCCAAGGTGCGCGCAGCGAGTGAAGGCATGGAGATAGTGCTGTAGGCAGCACTTAGCACTTAGTAATTGCATCGATAACTCGTGTAGCACAGCCGTCATCGGGTGTGGGCATTTTATTGTCGCTCCGCTGCGCTGTTGTTTCTTTTTGTCGCTGCGCTGCGCGACGGGTCTGCGGCAGCAAGGAATTTTCTTCTTCGGCAATGGACGGTATGAGTAAACTCATACCCTGTTACGTGAGGCAAGCCCTTAAGAGACCTGTTGCGCATCCATTCATGGCGCACCGCCTAGGTGGCCCGGCTCCAGCGGCAATCTGAGCGAACGTAATCTTCCCTGGTCATCTAGTGATTCATCATCGGTTTTTTGCGCGGGAAGTACCAACTAGGAAAAAGAGTAGTTGTCTGTCCATTCTTTGGACACAACCACAAGAACAACCTATGGCGTAAAAATAATTAGGTAGTTGTCGATTCGGCAGTTCTCATTAGAAAGTTCAAATGTTCCCATTATGGGAACTTACTTTTTTACCGACTCTTTACAAACAATCCACCCGGAAACTATAGGATAATCGCGTGAGTAAGACTATATATACATAAGCCAGAAAATTCATTCAGTAAAGATAGTAGTTGGCAGGGTGGCGTTCTATCAGGGGAACGCGCTGCCTCTTCCGCGCAAGCGTCCTCCTTTTCATCGTTGCATAATTCCCAACCACATTTTGCCAAAAGGCGTCACTCAAACAGCCGCATCGGCCATCGATGGAAAAATGGTCGATGTGAAAAATGAAAAGATAACTGCGATTTACACCATCTTCAATGCTTGATCGCACACCTAGCAGAAAACTTAATCCACAAAAACAAAAACGTCAGATTTTAAAGATCGAAAAAAGAAAGGAAAGTTGTATGAAACAATTGCGTTTTACCATTGCAATCAGTATTGCCGCTCTATTGGTTCTGGGATGGCTTGCCCTGTCCCCGCAAGGAGCCAAAGCAAACTTCCAGGCTGGGTCCGTTGGCACTGGCTCATTTCTAACCAACGTCACTGATGCTACTACGGGAGCGTTTTCCTCCCCCTCTGTAATCACGCTGCATGCTGACCACACCGTCAGCGTGGTTGATTCCGGACAGGAAGGCGGCGGTCTTTCATTCAGTGGGCAGCAAGGCTCATGGAGAGAGAATCAAGGCAGCGTGAGCGCCAGAACTCTCGACTTTTCATTTGCTCCCAACTCTGGCATTGCCCGCGTGGATTACCAGATTGCCTCCGATCCTGCAGGCGCGAACATTCACGGCACAATCACGCTCACTGTCTTCCCGCTGAATGGAAATCCTTTAGATGGCGGCGGCACCGTTGTCGGCCAATTCAACTTCACCGGTCAACCTGTAACGGCGCCGTAACGCCTCCGCGCTCGTGTAGTGGGTCATTGCAGGAATTGACGTCCCTGCGTGATCCACTGCCGCGCCGCACTAAATATTGACTATACGAAAAAGGAGCACGAACGCATGATCGCGATGAAGAAACTCGCCCTACTGTTGGTTTTGTCATTGGTCGCAGTTGCAAACACTCTTGCGCAGACCCAGTCAGCGGCCTTCACCTTCACACAAATGGACGTCCCGGGCAGCTCCAGCACCGAACTGGACAATATCAATAACCAGGGAGAAATTGCCGGCTTCTTTGTGGACCAGTCCGGCAAGCAGCATGGCGTGTCTATCCAGCACGGCGTGTTTACCCAACTCGACTTTCCCGGCGCCATCGCCACCAGAACCGTGGGCCTCAACAATCTCGGGGACCTGGTGGGCTCCTTTATCGACGCTTCCGGTATCCAGCATGGCCTGACGTTTGAGAACGGCACGTTCATGCAACTGGATTTTCCGGGGGCCAGGGCTACACAGCCGGAGGGCATCAACGATCAGCGCGACATTGTGGGCGGCTTCACCGACAGCAGCGGGCAGTTGCATGGCTTCCTGGAACACCACGGGGCATTTTCCCAATTTGACTTTCCCGGAGGCACAAACACAATTGCCGTAGGCATCAACAACCTCGGCGAGATCGTGGGCGATTTTGTGGATTCCGTGGGAGTACAACGAGCTTTCCTCAGGCAGGGCGGAAATTTCACACAAATCAATCCGCCGGGATCCACCAGCGCGTTTGGCTTTGGACTGAATGTGCTGGGCATCATCGTGGGCAGCTTCACTGATGCCGGCGGCCACGGCCACGGCTATCTTGACGACGCCGGCAACTTCCTTCAGGTGAACTTTCCCGGCGCCAGCTCCACCGACTCCAACGGAATCAACACACAAGGGCAGTTGGTGGGCGACTACTTCGACGCCGCTGGCGTGGAGCACGGATACTTCGCCGCACATTAAGGGCAAATCAAATGGGGCGCTCGATGTGGATGCAAATTCCGCGCGGACGCCCCACTCAAAGCTATCGTCGCGGCACGGAGAAGAAATAAATTCTGATTTTGATTTTCAACCCCACAGCTACCAACCAATCACCACCTTACCCAGCCGCCAAATCTTCTCCGCCCCAAATGCACATGTTTTCAGAATTCGGAAAGGAAATTTCAATGTCAATTCTCAAAGATCTGTCCTGGATCACGGACCAAACCGACCAGAACTTTGTGTATGGGAAATTGACTGCAGCCCTGAACCTGCTGCAGCAGCCAATCTAATTCTGATTGGTTTGCTAACGCACGAATCAGGGGACGCGCTGCGTGGAAGAAAGCTTTTCCGCGCAGCCGTCCTCTCACCAACAAATTCCTAACTCGCCCATCGTCAAAAGAAAATCTGAAAGGAAGTCATTATGGTTCATCATCAATCGAAACCAAATCCTGTTATGAGAAAGCTCACCCTCGTAACAACCATTTTTCTTGCGGCCGCATTTCTGCTGATCAGCGCCGCCGCGAATGGGCAATCAACCTTTGGCGGTAACGCTCAGCACACGGCAAACTACAGCCCGGCGGCCCAGAACCTGAATTCGGTCCACTGGACGACCTCGATCGACCTGAACAACACCGGGGCCTTCGCGCACTATGGCGCGCCATTGATCACGTCCGCCAACACCATTTTCGTCCCGGTCAAGACCGGCGTAAGCGGCGGGTTCCAGGTCAACGTCTTCAATGCGGCCAATGGCACGGCGCTCTATTCGCTCACCACCGACTACACTCAGCCGTCGCACAACTGGATTCTGCCTTATCAGCCGGTACTTGCGACCAGTTCTCTGGGGACGCGCCTTTATTATCCGGGCGCAGGCGGAACAATTTATTACATCGATAATGTCGATTCGGCCGGCCATGGCGCACCGGTGCAGCAGGTGTTTTACACCACGCTGGCCAGTTATCAGGCCAACGCCGCGGGCTTCAATTCCACGGTGTTCATCAATACGCCTATCACCGCCGACAGCAGCGGCAACATCTTTTTCGGCTTTCGCACTCAAGGGACGGCCCCGGCGCCGCTGAGCACCACGCAAAGCGGCTTTGCGCGCATCGATCCGAACGGCAGCGGCACCTTTGTGCTGGCGGGTACGGCGGCCAACGACGCCACCATCTCGCGCGATACGCATAACTCCGCCCCGGCAATTAGCAACGATGGCGCGACCGTCTACGTGGCGGTGAAAGCGACCAGCACGGAAACTTACGGCTACCTGCTTGGTCTGGATTCAACCAGTCTGGCGACAAAGTTCAAAGTCTTTCTGAAAGACCCGCGCAACAACAACGCCAACAACGCCACTCTTCTTGACGACAGCACGGCCACGCCGTTGGTGGGGCCAGACAATGACGTTTACTTTGGCATCTACGGCAATCCGGCCAATGGCTCGCGCGGTTTTATGTTGCACTTCAGCAGCGACCTAACTGTAGAGAAGACCCCCGGAGGCTTTGGGTGGGACAATACTCCGGGTATCGTGCCTGCGAGCATGGTTCCTTCTTACACGGGCACGTCGACATACCTGCTCTTCTCCAAGTACAACAATTACGCGGGCGCTGGCAATGACAGCGCTGACGGCGTGAACCGGATCGCCCTGCTTGATCCCAACGCCACCCAGGTAGATGCTCATGCCACTTCCAACGGTATGTTGATCATGCGCGAAGTGATGACCGTGATCGGCCCCACCGCAGACAAGGAAAACCGCTCGGCCAGTCTGCCGCTTGCCGTGCGCGAATGGTGCATTGACACCCCGGCTGTCAATCCGGCGACGAATAGCGTTTTCACACCCAGTGAAGATGGCCACGTCTACCGTTGGAACCTGGTCAACAATTCACTGGATCAATTCGAGCAGCTCAACGTTGGCATTGGCGAACCCTATGTCCCCACCATTATTGGACCGGACGGCACAGTGTTTACGCTCAACGGCGGAACCATGTCTGCATTAGGCAATATCAGCGGTGTCGGAATCGCTCTTACATCTTCCACGCCGGATGTCCGCAGCGATGTAACCGGGCAATCGCTCACGTACACCGTGGCCGTGACGAATACCGGAACTTCCGGCATCACGCCCACCGGCACAGTCACGCTTACAGATACAACGTACTCCGTGCCCAGTCCCGGCGTTCTGACTACCACAACCAACACACTGGCCTCCAACCTTCCGCTGGACTCGAATGGCCGGGCAACTTTCGCAACGTCTGCGCTCACCGCTGACAAGCATTTCATTACCGCAAGCTACAGCGGAGACGCAAACTTCAGCCCCGGCAATTCCGCGCTGATCCAGTTCGTCCACGCCAGCGCATCGGCAACATCGCTTGCTGCGTCGCCCAATCCGTCAACTCCAGGCCAGTCAGTTGCGTTTACTGCCACAGTAGCGGCAACACCTCCTGGAAGCGGCACGCCCACCGGTCAGGTTACGTTCCAGGATGGCAACACGGTGCTGGCCCAGGTTCCGTTGAATGCCAGCGGTGTCGCATCGTTCAGTACGTCATCTCTGGCGCTTGGAAGCCATACCATCACCGCCACATATGCCTCTGACAGTCTTTTTGCCGCCAGCAGTGGAAGCACTGTGCAGGTGGTCCAGAGCGGAGCCACACCCACCACTACTACGGCAAGTTCATCGCCGAATCCTTCGGTCTTCGGCCAGTCAGTAACTTTCACCTCAACCACCACTTCCGGCGCAGGTGTGCCTGTGGGTACGGTGACCTTTACAGAAGGAGCTACGGTCTGGGCCTCGAACGTGCCAGTGGACGGCTCGGGCCACGCGTCGTTCAGCACGAGTGCATTGAGCGTCGGCAGCCATACCATCACCGCAGCTTTTACCGGAGCCACCGGGTGGGCGAACAGCAGTGGGAACGCTGCGGCGCAAGTCGTGAATAAAGCTTCCACTTCAACGACAGTAAGTTCATCCGCTAATCCCTCAGTGTTTAGCCAGCCGGTCACGTTTACGGCGGTAGTCACGGCCGCAGCTCCGGGCAGCGGCGTGCCAACGGGCATTGTCACTTTCAAGAATGGCACTGCTACGCTGGGGACTGGAACACTGGATGGAAGCGGTCACGCAACCCTGACCACGTCCACTCTAACCGTGGGGTCACATTCCATCACGGCGGTTTATGGCGG
>DATCAX010000327.1:0-2403 GCA_036512375.1 Candidatus Angelobacter sp.
CCGTCCCGCCTGGTGAGGATGGCGGACACAGCTAAAAGTGCTCACCGCGCGTCCCTTCAATTTCTTGCTAACATGATTCTTGTTTTTAACAATGCGCTTCGTCACGCAAGTCAGCGGCTGCGCCCGCGCTTTGGGAGAGCCAGCCGCAAAAATAAAACTACTCCGCTCCGGGCGGTCGCCTCGGGCGCAGATGGTGGCTTGTGCGCCTCCTGATCATTGAAGACGAACCCAAGATTGCCCGCAGCCTGTCAGAAGGCTTTCAGGCCGAACACTTTGCCGTTGATCTGGCTGAAGATGGCGAAAAAGGACTGCAACTGGCGACTGAAATTCGCTACGACGGCATTGTTCTGGACTGGAATCTGCCTCGTATGGATGGCCTTGCGCTCTTGAGAAAGTTGCGGCAATCCGGCTCCACCACGCGGGTGCTGATTTTGAGTGGCCGCCGCGAAGTTGCTGATCGCGTAGCCGGACTGCAAGCCGGCGCCGACGACTATCTGGTCAAGCCGTTCTCTTTTCAGGAACTGCTGGCGCGTATGCAGACTTTGCTGCGCCGCGCCCAGGAGACTTCTGAAGCACTGACGGTAGGCGACCTGATGCTTGATCCACAACGCCACATGGTTGAGCGCGCAGGCAAGCCCATCAAGCTAAGCCAGCGGGAATACGCGCTGCTGGAGTACCTGATGCGCAACGTTGGCCGTACCGTGACGCGAACCATGGTGGTGGAGCATGTCTGGAACTTATGGTTTGACGGGCTTACCAGCGTGGTGGACGTTTACATCAGTTATCTGCGCGCCAAGATCGACCATGGCTTTCCTACGCCGCTGATTCATACTATCCGCGGCGTTGGGTTCATGCTCTCAGCTGCGCCCAAACCTGAAAAGAATGACAAATGATCTAACTACTCAGCATTGTTTCATTGCGGCTGCACCCGCGCTTCAACGCGCTTTCCATCCAGCAAGAATGTCACAGCGCCCTGAAGGTCCGTGCGATAGGTTCGGACCTCTGCGGCTTGCAATCTGTCCAGCACCAGTTGCCGAGGATGCCCAAAAGAGTTCTGGTATCCGGCGGAGATCACGGCAAAACGCGGGTGGACAGCCGCCAGCAACTCCGGCGTGGTAGAAGTAGCGCTGCCGTGATGCGCGACTTTCAACAGATCCGCACGTGGCGATTCTGAGGCGACAAAGCGTTCCATCTTTTTCTCCAGATCGCCTGCCAGCAGCGCCTTGGTGTCGCCATACGCGATTAAGAGAGCCAATGAATCGTTATTTGCCCGTTTCGGTATTGGCTGCCAGTCCGCCGGAGGTGAGAGAACCCGTATTTTGGTTCCACCCCAATCCACCGTGTCTCCTGCCGTGTGCGTGTGGATGGTGACTTGATTCCTCTGTGCAATATCGTAGAGATGCAACAAGGCAGTTGTCCCAGGATTAATGCCAACCCACAATTCAGATGGATGGAAGTCTTCAATGATACGCGGCAGGCCGCCGATGTGATCGCCATGCGCGTGAGTGAGTGCAACAACATCCAAATGTTCCAGTCCCCGCGACCACAGATAGGGTGCGACCACGTCTTCGCCAAAGTCGAACTCACTGTGTACCGGGCCGGTGCTGCCGCCGCCATCGATCAGCATCGTTCGTCCTTCCGGTGAAACCACCAGAAGAGAATCGCCCTGGCCTACATCGATAGCTGTAATTTCCAGCTTTCCCCGCTTGATCTGAGGCGCGGCATGATAAATGGCCGCGATACCACCGGAAACAAACAACGTGGCCAGTCCGGCAAACGCTACCGCGCGTTGCTTTCGCACGGCGAAGAAGGCCAACAGAATTCCCGCCACTGCCAGCAGCGAGAGCAGAAGTGTGGGATCGGGCACTCGCCACTGCGCTATATGAAAACGGGTAAGAGAATGAAGACATGCTAGAGTCCAGTGCAGCGCGGCAGCGGCCAACCACGCACAAACCCGTGCAAAGGGTAGTGAAATGTAGCTCAATGCAATTGCAGCCACGCCAGCATTGAGCATCAATCCGGCCAAAGGCAGTACCAGAACATTGGCGGCCAGGCCCAGGATTGCGGCGCGATGAAAGTACGTTCGCATGGGAAGGACCAGCACCGCCTGGGTAATCGCGGACACCAGCAGCAGTTCGAAGAGGGCAAGTATGACGCCAGCCGCGCCGGTCACTATGATTCCCGCTGCTCGTGCTCCCAGGAACTGTCCCAACCTGCCTGCTACCAGCCGCAAATCCAGACGAAACTGAGCGAGCTTGGGCTCCAGGCTAAGGTCGTATCCAGTGGAATCAAGGTGCTGGAGAGCGGAACGGTAAGGTGTTGACGTCCGTTCCAGGATGGGAAGGCTGATGCCGGTAATTGCCAGGAGCGCGAGGAAGGTCAATTGGAAGCCGGCATCGAACA
>DATCAX010000328.1:0-4984 GCA_036512375.1 Candidatus Angelobacter sp.
CGCGACTCCGCTGACGGTTCGCCTGGAAGTCCGCTATGACATCGTGGCCACCCGCAACGATCAATCGCGCGAGGAGCGCGTCGGATCATGGCGCACCGAATGGTCTCGCGATGAAACAGCAGCGTGGATAGCGCATCGATGGGAAACCGGCGAAGAAATGCTGAGCGTAGCGCGTGGGCCGGTGTTTATCGACGTCACGCATCAGGCTCTAGGTGCAACCGACTCCTATAACAAGCAGATGATGCGCAGCGTCGACTATTGGCGCACGATCCTGGACGGCGCAGTTGGCGTGGATGTTTACTCCAACAATGGCGTTGCCGTGGGCGACTTCGACAACGACGGCTTCGACGATTTCTATGTCTGCCAGCCGGCCGGACTGCCCAATCGGCTTTACCGCAACCGCGGTGACGGGACTTTTGAAGACGTAACGGAAAAGGCAGGAGTCGGTGTGCTCGATAACACCGCTTGTGCGCTGTTTGCCGACTTTCGCAATCTGGGACTTCAGGATCTTCTTGTCGTTTGCGGCACTGGTCCCATGCTCTTTCTTAATCAAGGCGACGGAACCTTTTCCCTGAAGCGCGAAGCCTTCAAGTTTGCCAGTCCTCCGCAGGGAACGTTCACGCACGCCGCTGTCGCTGACTACGATCGCGATGGACGCCTCGACATTTACTTCTGCATGTACATGTACTACCTGGGCCTCGACCAGTATCACTATCCAATTCCCTATTACGACGCCCGCAACGGTCCACCGAATTGTCTGTTCCACAATCAAGGAAACGGAGTTTTTGAGGAGCGAACCGAAGAGGCGGGGTTGAATGCGGATAACGACCGCTACAGTTTTTCCTGCGCGTGGGGCGACTCGAACGGCAATGGATTGCCCGACCTTTTTGTGGTCAACGATTTCGGCAGCTCCCAGCTTTATCGCAATAACGGCAATGGGACATTCGCGGTTGTCTCACACCAGGCCAATGTGGAGGGTGTGGGAGCCGGCATGAGCTGCGCCTGGTGCGATTACGACAACGACGGCCACCAGGATGTTTACGTCCCCAGCATGTGGGAGGCCGCAGGCCAAAGGGTTTCAGAACAAAAGCAGTTTCACGAAAAGGCGCCGCAGAATATCCGCGAACTCTACCAGAGGCACGCGCGAGGCAATGCCCTCTATCGAAATAGCGGAGACGGAACGTTTCAGAACGTGGGCCATCAGGCCAACGTCGAAATGGGCCGCTGGTCCTGGTCCTCGGATTTCTGGGACTTCGATCATGATGGCTACTCTGACCTCTATGTCGCCAACGGGTACCTTTCCGGACTGGATAGTACCGACATGGCAAGCTTTTTCTGGCGTCAGGTGGTGGCCAAGTCGTCAGAAGACGCTACCGGCGCGCCCGCTTACGAGCGTGGGTGGAACGCCATCAACGAACTAGTTCGATCGGACTTGACCTGGCACGGCTATGCAAGAAATGTGATGTTTGCCAACAACCGCGACAGCACGTTTTCCGAGGTTTCCGGCCCCGTGGGTCTGGACTTTATTGAGGATAGCCGCACGTTTGTTCTCGGCGATCTTGATCATGACGGACGGCTTGAGGTAATCCTCAAAAATCGCAACGCTCCGCAACTGCGGATATTGCACAATTCGATGAAAGACATTGGCCACTCCATGGCATTCCGTCTGCGAGGGCATACCAGCAATCGCGACGCCATCGGAACTGCAATCACTGTCGAAGCGGGCAAACTTCGCCAAACAAAGTATCTTCAGGCAGGATCAGGATTTCTGGCTCAGCACTCCAAGGAGCTGTTCTTTGGCGTGGGAGAAACAACAGGGCCGGTTCGTGCCACGATCCGCTGGCCCAATGGGCTCACTCAGCAATTCGAAGGTCTGCCGGTCAACCATCGCATTGAGATCGAAGAAGGCTCGGCTGAATTCATGGCCAAGCCATTCGCCGCCGCTGCCTACGCACAGGCCGGACCGCTGGCGGCTTTGGAACCGCTCCCGTCCAAGGTGGAAACATGGCTCATCGACCCCTTGAGGGCGCCCGCGTTCTCCCTCCCTGATCTTGCCGGAAACATCCATGACCTGCAATCGTTCCGCGGAAGCTTTCTACTTCTCAATTTCTGGGCGACGACCTCTCCACTCTCTCTCGACCAGTTGCGGCTTCTCCATCGGCACCGGGCAGAGCTGGCCACAAGACAGTTGCAAATCCTGGCAGTCAACGTAGACGAGGTGGCCGGCACGCAAGAGGCGCGGTCGTTCGCCGCGCAGCAAGCGCTATCCTTTCCGGTCCTTTTTGCCAACGAAGATACGGCCGGAATCTATAACATCATCTATCGTCACCTCTTCGACCGCCGCAGGAACCTGGGAATTCCGACCTCTTTCCTGCTGGATACGGAGGGAATGATCGTCAAGGTGTACCAGGGGCCGATCGATCCTCGGCGTCTCATCGAGGATGTCGAGTCGGCGCCTGCTACTTCAGCAGCTCGCATCCTGAAAGCGATTCCGTTCAAAGGGGAACTGTACCAGGGCGCATTTCACCGCAATGACTTTACATACGGAGTGGCCCTGTTCCAGCAAGGTTATCTGCAGCAGGCTATGGAGTCTTTTCTGGAGGTCGTCGCCGCCAAGCCGGACGACCCAGATGCCTACTACAACCTGGGTACGCTCAGCCTGCGAAAAAATGATTTTCCTGCGGCGCAAACTTACCTTGAGCGCGCTTTGAAGCTGCGTCCAAACTACCCTGAAGCATTGAACAATCTTGGCATGATGGCCGCGCAGAAAGGAAATGCGGAAGAGGCCATTCAGGATTTCCAGCAATCACTGTTGCTGCGGCCCAGTTACGCAGTTGCGCTCCTGAATCTAGGCAACGTCTACCGGCGACAGCGGGATTTCCCCAAGGCAGAGGAATGCCTCAACCATGCGCTTGAGATTCAACCCAACGATCCTGAAGTCAACTACAGCATTGGAATGCTTTATGCGCAACAAAATCGGATGCAACTGGCATCGGACTTTTTGAGCAAGGCGATTGACCTGCGACCGGATTATCCCGAAGCTTTGAACAACCTCGGCGTTCTCTTCGTCCGGGCACAGGATTACTCCAAGGCCGAGGAGAAATTCAGGACAGGCATCCGCGTTGCTCCGAGCTACGATCAGTCCTATCTCAATCTTGCCCGCCTCTTCGGGATGCGCGGCGAGATGGAAAAAGCCAGACAAGTGTTGCAGGAGTTGCTACGCCTGCAACCCGGGAATCCGGCCGCGACTCAGGCCCTGCAAACGCTACGATGACCGACTTGATGATTGCGTGAAACGGCATCGACAGGATGGGCAGTTGTACCTCTGATCAATAAGAATTCCGCTTATCGTCGCATGGCCAGGCCGCGAAGTTGATGGGTTGACGATTGTCCTGGTCGATCATGCTACGCATACCATTCACGGCGATTTTATCGGCTCGCGCGCTGGTTCTTTCCTGGACTGCCTCGATTGCTATAATCATCGCCATCTATGATCTTTCCCCGCCGGCGCTTCCTCGGATCATCTCTTTTCGTGCTCGGCAGCACACTCACCGATGCTCTAATGACTCCACTTTGGAAGTGGAAGAATCCGCTCGTCGTGGAAGCCGCCGTACCGGAGTCCGCTTCGTCTCCGGTTCAGTTTGTGGATGTTGCCCAGCAAGCCGGTCTGAAAATTCCGAATGTATGGGGCGGCATCGCCAACAAGCGGCTGATCGTTGAAACCAAGGGAAGTGGACTAGCTTTTTTCGACTACGACAATGACGGATGGCTGGACATTTATCTGACCAATGGAAATCGCCTCGATGCTCATTGGCCGGCAGGCAAGGAGCCAATCTCTCACTTGTACAAGAACAACCGCGACGGCACCTTTACCGATGTCACTGATAAGTCGGGACTGGGGCGTACTGGGTGGCAGACGGGCGTTTGCGTAGGCGATTACGACAACGACGGATGGGATGATCTCTTTTGCTGCTTCTGGGGCCATAACATTCTGTTTCATAACAACGGAGACGGCACCTTCACCGATGTTACGCACAAGTCCGGCCTTGCGCAGAAAAAAGGTCGCTGGGGCACAGGCTGTTCTTTCCTCGATTACGACCGCGACGGTCACCTCGATCTTTTCGTATGCAATTTCGTCAAGCTGGATCCGGACAAGGTTCCATCCGCAAACGACATGAGTTTCTGCCAGTGGAAAGGCATGCCCACAATGTGTGGCCCGCGCGGACTTCCTGGGGATACAAACCTGCTCTACCACAACAACGGAGACGGCACTTTTACTGACGTTTCAGAGAAGGCGGGAATTCTCAAACCCGGGCCGCGCTACTCCATTAGCGCCACTTCTTATGACTTCGACAACGACGGATGGCCGGATATTTATGTCGCGGTGGACTCCGAACCAAGCATCCTATTCCACAATAATCATGACGGCACGTTCACCGACGTGGCGGTAATGGCCGGTTGCGCTTACAACGAGGACGGTAACGAACAGGCCGGAATGGGCGTTGCCGTGGCCGACTACGACTGCGACGGCTGGTTCGACATTTTCAAGACCAACTTTGCCGACGACACTTGCAACCTCTATCACAACAATGGTGACGGGACTTTCACCGACGTGACATTTTCATCCGGAATCGGAATCAACAATCGCTATGTGGCCTGGGGATGCGGATTCCTCGACTACGACAACGATGGCTGGCCCGACCTCATGCAGATCAACGGGCACGTCTATCCCGAGATTGAAGGCCACGACATCGGACAGACTTTCAAGAACCCGCGCTTGCTGTACAAGAATTTGGGCAACGGACGATTCAAAGATGTCTCGGCGGACGCAGGACCCGGAATCAACGAACTCTTCTCCAGCCGCGGCGCCGCTTTCGGAGATTACGACAATGATGGCGACATCGACGTGGTCATTCTGAACATGAATGATCTACCGTCTCTGCTGCGCAATGACGGCGGGAATCTGCAGAACTGGATCAAGATC
>DATCAX010000329.1:0-3468 GCA_036512375.1 Candidatus Angelobacter sp.
GAAAAAGGCCGTAAGCGCGCTGAAGACGTCATCCGCCGACACCGTCTGGCTGAGCGCCTCTTTACTCAGACCTTTAAGGTGCACGATGAGAAGGAAGTGGCGGAAGAAGCCTGCAAGTTCGAGCACATCCTCTCGCCAGAAGCGACAGAGCGAATCTGCTCTTTCCTGGGACATCCGCGCACCTGCCCCCATGGCAGCCCGATACCTGCAGGAGAATGCTGTCTGGCAGCGAAGGCCAATGGCGATCAACTGTCAGCGCTCAGTGCCCAGCCGCTCAAGGACTAGCGCAACTCATCCCTAAAAACCAAAAAGGAGAGGCAGGTTCTCCTCTCCTTCTCAAGTTTGTGGATAAACGCGGTTAAAACAGTCGGAAATCCACTTCAAAATTCATCGCTACGGCCACCGGCGTGCCATTTCTCTTACCCGGTTCGAACAGCCAGGTTTTTACCCGCTCGACGGCTTTTTCATCCAGGCCCATGCCCAGCCCCCGAACCACTCTGATGTTGCGCGGCCGTCCGTCCGGACCAACCACCGCAGCCAGAACCACCGTGCCCTGATACTTGGCCTTGCGGGCTTCCTCTGTGAAGTCAGGCTCGGGCGTGAACTTGGCTACCGGCGGTGATACCCCGATGTCGCCGATTTTGTAGGTGCCGCCACCGAAACCGCCACCCTGTCCAGGACCATGTCCCGGGCCGGTGCCGGAGCCGATGCCATTGCTGGCGCCAGAGCCGATTCCACCGCCAGTGCCGGTTCCATTCGAAGCTGGGCCGCTCACGCGCGCCGACATGGGATTACCTATGTTCGGCATGTTGGGATTGTCCGGCAGTTTCACATTCGCCGGCGCAACAATGGTAGCTTCCACAGCGAGCTTGGGTTTGTTGTTCAATATCTCGACCGTCGGAGGCGCAATCTGCTCAGGGGCAACCTTGGGCAGGTGCCCTTTGCTTTCGAAAATCTTGGAAGCATTGCCGCCGCCACCGCCGCCTGCCAGAGCTTTCGGTGCCTCAACCGGCTTCATGACCGGTTGATAATCGGTGAGTTGCGGAGCAATCAGCGTGACGTGTTCTTCCGGCTTCACCACCACGGCGGCGTGCCCGCCCCAGAGGGAAACCGCAATCAGGGCCGCAATCGCCATTGCATGAAGTGTCAATGACCCGGAGGTCGCTTTTTTAGGACGGGTACTGCTCCAGATCTCGCCCACGTTTACTGGACGTGAAGTGAGACGCAGCGGCGGTAGTTTTTCTGGAAATATCGCTTCCTTGACGTTCTGAAATAGAGACGTCAGCATCGACTGATGCATCTGCGGAAGGCCACTGAGCTTGGGAACATCCTTGCCGAAGAACTGATTGGGAACGATTACGTGATTCGCCATTGGTCCGACCCGTAAAACCTTTTCTTCACTACCGGATTCGTGTGTTCTGCTTTCACTCATAGCAGATGAGGGAATCGGGGCATGAGTTGTATTTCTCAGGTGAAGTTTATGTGCTTCATGTTCGCCCTGACGAGACTCCGCCGCTGGCGAGGAATTTTCTTTGGGCACTTCTCTGTCCTCGTGTTCCCTCAAATTCAAAGTGGGCGCGTAAGTCATTAGATTCATATTGTGCCCCAGACTTTGTAAGGATTTAGTAAATTCGCTGCTTACTTTTGTAACCTTAGGGCGAAACCTCGATTGGCCCTTCGCGTGGACGGGTAGCCTTTCACCTGACTGTTTATAATGAGGAATTAACCCACTCGGAGTAAAAATGCGGCCGCCGCTCGAACTCAAGAAGACCCTGAATCTTCCTAAGACCGATTTCTCCATGAAAGCTAACCTGCCGCAGAATGAGCCAAAATGGCTCGAGCGCTGGGAGAAGATGGATATTTATGCGAAGATCCGCGAAGCTCGCCGGGGGGCGCCCAGTTATATCCTGCATGATGGGCCTCCCTACGCCAACGGAGCTATCCATGAAGGCCATGCGCTCAATAAATGCCTGAAGGATTTTGTGGTTAAGTCAAAGACCATGGCCGGTTTTGATTCCCCCTACGTTCCCGGCTGGGACTGTCACGGCTTGCCCATAGAAATCAAGGTGGATGAGGCTCTGGGCCGCAAAAAGCTGGAGATGCCCGCCATCGCCGTGCGCAGGAAATGCCGCGAGTACGCGGAAAAGTATCTCAACATTCAGCGTGACCAGTTCAAACGTCTCGGCATTCTAGGACGTTGGGACCAGCCGTATTCCACCATGACTCCGCAGTATGAGTCGGTGATCGTGCGCCAGTTGTTTGATTTCATGGAAAACGGAGCGGTCTATAAAGGCTTGCGCCCGGTGTACTGGTGCATCCATGACAAAACGGCCCTGGCGGAAGCTGAAATTGAATACTCCAACCACACCAGTCCCAGCGTCTGGGTGAAGTACCGGCTCACCAGCGATCCGGCAAAGATCGATCCGGCCCTGGCGGGCAAAAAAGTTTCGACCATCATCTGGACCACGACACCATGGACGCTTCCAGCTTCCATGGCGGTGGCGTTCCATCCCGATCTCGAGTATGTCGCTCTGGAACACAACGGCGAGCTGTATATCGTCGCTGACGCACTGGCCAAAGCCACCATTGATGCCTGCAAGCTACAGGGCACATCAGTTGCTGCGCGGTTCCCTGGCCGCCACCTTGAGTACGCAACGTTTGCTCATCCGTTTCTTGATCGGTCGATTCTGGGAGTGCTGGCTAACTATGTCACCACCGAACAAGGCACCGGTGCTGTGCATACTGCACCGTCACACGGCGCGGACGACTTTTACACCGGCACAAAATACAAGCTTGACCAGCGCACCAACGTGGACGAGGCGGGGCGACTGCAAAATGGCATGCCTGAGTACGAAGGCAAAACCGTCTTTCAGGCGAACCAGCCGATTATCGAGTTGCTCAAGACTCGCGGCGTGCTCATGGCAGAAGCCAAAATTGACCACTCGTATCCGCATTGTTGGCGGTGCCACAACCCGGTTATCTTCCGCGCCACCGAGCAATGGTTTATCTCCATGGAAGCGCCGGTGGACGGCAGCACGCTGCGGCAGCGCGCTCTGGATGAGATCAAGAAAGTGAAATGGATTCCAGCTTGGGGCGAGGAGCGCATCAGTAACATGATCGCCACGCGGCCCGACTGGTGCATCTCTCGCCAGCGTATCTGGGGTGTTCCCATCGCGGTGTTTTTTTGCGAGGGCTGCGGCAAGCTGCTGGAATCGAAAGAATCTCACACCGCCGTGGTCGATCTCTTCGCACGCGAAGGCGCGGATGCCTGGTACACCAAAGAGGCGAAAGACATTGTGCCCGCCGGAGCCAAATGCCCAGGCTGTAGCGGCGCCGCATTCCGCAAAGAGACTGACATCATCGACGTGTGGTTTGAATCCGGCTCCAGCCACGCAGCCGTGCTTGGTCACGAGGCCGATCTTCCCTGGCCGGCCGATCTTTACCTCGAAGGTGGTGATCAATACCGCG
>DATCAX010000330.1:0-2559 GCA_036512375.1 Candidatus Angelobacter sp.
AGCGCCTGAATTCACGCACATCGCGCGAGTTTCTTCGTGATGTGCGTCCTTTCCTTGCCGCTGACCGTCCGCAACTTGTTTTTGATCTCTCGCTGGTCGCGCAGATTGACGCAGCCGGCGTGGAAATGCTTTTGCGCTGCATGTCTGAAGCCCACAAGCGCGATGGCGACGTGAAACTAGCCTCTCTCTCTGACCAGGCCGCGGTTGTGCTGGAACTCACACGCACGGAGCGTCTCTTTGAGATATACGAAACCTCGACCGAAGCGGCCCGCAGCTTCAGCGGATTTCTGCCCAACGCCATGCGGCAACAACTTTTGCATAACAAACGCTCAACCGCCCAACCCGCTGCAGCCTAGAGATTCCGCGTGATGCCGCAAACAGAGAGCGTTATCACTCTCACACCAGCCGAAGCGCCAACGGCCACGGCTGCGGTGCGCTCGCAACACAGCGCCCGCTCCACCATGCTGAATGGCAGTGCCATCATGCTCGTTGCCATGATGCTGGTGAACATTTTCAACTTTGCCTACAACATGGTGATGGCGCGAATGCTGGGTCCTGCCGCATTCGGCAACATCAATGCGGCGGTTACGCTGCTTCTGCTCGCATCCTGTATCAGTCTGGCTTTCCAGTTGGTCTGTGCGAAGTTTGTGGCCAGGAATCATGCTGATTCGAGCAAAGCAGCGGTTGTCCACAGCCTGCTCGGGAAAGCGTGGATCGCCAGTCTTGCTCTGGGGGCTGTACTTTTTCTGGCCCAGAAATCGGTTGCCGCGTACCTCAACGTGCCCAGTCCCTGGATCATCGGGCTGCTTGCGCTGGGTATTGGGGCCTATGCTCCGCTGGGCGTTAAGCGTGGCGCGATGCAGGGCGTCTGCGCCTTCCCACGCCTGGGTACTAACTTTGTTCTTGAGGCGCTCACTCGTTTCTTCCTGGGAGCTGGATTGGTGATTGCCGGATACGGTGTTCTGGGAGCGGTAGGCGCAATCTCGGCTTCCGTGATTGTGGCCTGCTTTATTCCCCGAATCCCAGCGCAATTGCGGATTCAGGCCGGCACGGCCGAGCCTCCTTCGTACGCTGAAGCGATTCAGGCAATCGTGTTTTTTGTTGGCCAGGTCATCATCAACAATATCGATATTCTGCTGGTCAAGCATTTCTTCCCCTCCGACCCTGCCGGCGTCTACGCGGCAATTTCACAGATTGGGCGCCTGCTTTATTTCGCTTCATGGTTTGGCGTGGTCAACGCAATGTTTCCGGTGGCCGCGGCCGCCAGCCCGGACCAGAAAAAAAACCATGGCATTGGCCTTCCATTGCTGCTGGTGCTTGGCCTCTCCCTGATATTCATCGCCGGCGCTGCTCTTTTTCCGCACTTGATCATGGGTGTGATCTTTGGGGCCCGATTCATAGAAATCGGCTGGCTCCTGGCGCTGTACGCCACTGCTACCGCGCTGTATTCGCTCAGCGTTGTGTTTATCGCATATGAGATGTCACGCCGCATCGCCAATACCGGATGGTTGCAGCTGATGTTCAGCGGCGCTCTGGTTTTAGGCATCGGGCTGTTCCACAACTCGTTGCATCAAGTCATCATGGTGCGGATCGTGCTGATGGCCGCCATGCTGGTCCTGGTCGCGGTGCCGTTTCTGCGCAGCCACAACAAGGCTCAGATGGTTGAGGCCATATGAGAAAGCTGCGTCGTCTCACGGAAGCCGAGGTCATCGCTGAGTTCCTTCGCGGCGAGTTCTTCCACAAGGAATACGACGCTGATCGAGAGTATTTTTCCTCCCTGGTTCAACATCCCAACCTGACCGATGCGGCCGAGAATGAAATCCGCCGAGTCCTGCTTTTCCGCCGCCGGGACACCATGTGGTGGGAGCTGCCCGACGACCGGCAATGGTGGGAAATTGGTTTCACGCCTGAAGATGTGGAGCAGGTCAGCGTTTTCCCCCGTGCGCACTGGAGAAAAATCGCGAACGGCAATTTTAACGCCCTGGACGTGGCCGCTCGTATCCGCCAGCTCAAACATACGCAACCGGATGAGTTCGTCAAAAAGATCTCAGATATCTGCGCCAATCTTCCCACCGATCTTCCCCATGGGATGATTATTTTGCTGGGTCTGGACGAAAACCACCCGGTAACCCTGCTGGAAGGCAACCATCGATTTATGGCCTCTTTGCTGGCTGGAGGGCCGGAGCACCTCAGAAATACGCGAATGGTGGCCGTTTTCTCTCCCCACATGGAAAAGTGCTGTTGGTACAAAACCAACATTCTTACACTAGCCCGCTGCCTCAAAAACCGCATCAAACATCATTGGGACAGAGACACTGACTTGGCCCGGTTGATTGCGGCGACTGCCGGAACAGGAATTGGCAGCTTTACCGGAAGCACTCGCCCCATGAAATCCAAGTAAGTTCAATAAAACCAGAAGTTCCCCGAGGTTTTTATGACAGTGCAACATCGAATTACGAGCATCCTGAGTACCTTGCTGCTTGCCGGCATATGCTCCGCGCCGCTGCTTCGTGCGCAACAGACCAATCCATCCACGGCGCAACAGCCTGCCGGCACGCA
>DATCAX010000331.1:0-6438 GCA_036512375.1 Candidatus Angelobacter sp.
GTGAAAGTGCTCTCCAAGAGCGGAGACCTCTCGCTCAAAGAAACAACCGAGCCCGAGTACGGCAACAAGATGTTTTACGCCCACACGGACAAAGCCACGCAACCGGAGTATCACTTCACTGTCAAATACGACGTCGTCAGACTGGAGCATCTGGCCGCGGTCTCGCTCAAGACACCGGCGTCAGAGAAAGACCTGCAACGCTTCCTGCAAGCGGACAAGCTGGTGCCAATCACCGGCAAGCCTGCCGAACTTGCAACCGCGCAGGTGAAACCTGGTATGTCTGATCTGGATAAAGGACGCGCGTTTTACGATTACACATTTTCCACCATGAGATATGACAAGACCGGGACCGGATGGGGCCGGGGCGACACACTCTGGGCCTGTGACGCCAAGCATGGCAACTGTACCGACTTCCATTCCGTCTTTATTTCCATGGCGCGTTCGCAGAAAATTCCGGCGCGCTTTGAAATGGGGCTGTCACTCCCGGAAGGCCAGAATTCGGGGCAGATTGCCGGCTACCACTGCTGGGCTGAGTTTTACACCCGCGATCGCGGCTGGTTCCCCGTGGACATTTCCGAAGCTTGGAAGCATCAGGAGAAAAAAGATTATTTCTTCGGCGCTCATGACGTGAACCGCGTGCAGTTCAGCGTGGGACGCGATGTGCAACTCATCCCGGCGCAGCACGGCGAGCGCGTCAATTACCTGATTTTCCCTTATGTTGAGCTAGGTGGAGAGCCCTATCCCAACGTAGCCAACGCCATTTCGTTCAGCGATATTGGCGCCGGCCCAGGCTTGACCCGGGCTGCAAGATAGCCAAAGCGAACTCTTTTCGAGCGGTTCGGATCGTTCCTCCTCGTTCGAACCGCGGTTTTCCTGCCCAAAACCACTGTCTATTAACTTTAAGATTTTGACGCGTAATTTATTCCAAAATTGGAAGTTTGGCGGAGCCACCAAGGTAATGCATTTCCGTGTACATAAGTATGTACAAGAAGACGATTATGGTGTGAAATTGTGACGCGAGTTCTAGCTACCTTTTGGTTCCTGCGTTAAGAGAGAGACACGGGGACCGGAATTATCACCTTGATGGGCCGATAAACGACGAAGAAGCAGAGGAGAAAAAGCTCAATGAGATTGTTAGAGAAGATGTGTTTCGTGGTGCTGGCCTCAGGGCTGGCATTGGGCCAGGCAACCGCAACTAATAGCGGCTCTGCCGGGACCGGGTCAGTTGCAGATGAGCTGAAAGCGTTGCGTGAAGCAATCAGCCAGCAGCAAAAACAAATTTCCCAGCAACAACAACAGATCCAGACGCTGGAACAGCAGCTGGACAAAAAGACCTCCGGCACGCCGCATGTGGCCGACGCCGCACTGCGTACAGCCCCTGTGCCGGTAGCAGCCACCACCGCCGTCCAGGGCGAGGAGAAGCCAAAGGAATCTCCTCTGTCTTTCCGCATCGGCAACACTGATTTCACCCCCGGCGGATTCGTGGATTTTGAGAACGTGTTCCGCACCACCAACTCCGGAGCCAGCATTACTACGCCCTTTGGCACGATTCCGTTCAACAACTCCGTCGCGGGGCATCTGACTGAGTTCCGCTCCACCGGCCAGTATTCGCGCTACAACCTGAAGATCTCAGGTAAATATGGCGCGAACAATGTGGTTGGTTACATTGAAGGCGATTTCAACGGAAACGACGCCACCAACGTCTTTGTCAGCTCCAATCCTCACACCAACCGGTTGCGCCTCTATTGGCTTGACCTGAAGCGTGGCAGTTGGGAGTTCCTTGGTGGACAAACCTGGGGCATGCAAACACCCAACCGCGTCGGCCTTTCGCCCATGCCAGCTGATGTCTTTGCGCCCATCGGTGAGGACGCCCAGACTCACGTAGGTCTTCCGTACACCCGTGCGGCGGAATTCCGTGCGATCTACCATTTCAGCGACCATTTCCAGTGGGGCTTTGGTATCCAGAACCCCGACCAGTTTGTAGGCGCCGGCGAAGTGATTTTCCCAACTGCCTTCAACGCGGCATTGGGTCCCCAGCTTGACGCAGCCAACCAGACAACCACACCAGACGCATTCCCCGATATCCATACCAAGATGGCTTGGGATACAGATAAGAACGGAAAACACCTGCACTTTGAATTGGGTGGCCTGGTGAGCTCGGTGAAAACCACGGCTGTTCCCATTGGTGGAACCACCTTCCAGGGTCATACAAGTATCGGTGGTGGAGGACATGCCGCCACCAGCCTGGAATTTATCAAAGGCGTCCGCTTTGTTGCCAATGGCATCTGGGGTGACGGAATTGGCCGCTACCTGATCGGGCTTGCTCCGCAAACAGTTGTTCGTCCGATTGCAACCGGTCCTGGCGCATTCACCATCGACAATTCGCTGGTCCATTCTGGAATGGCCATCGTTGGGTTGGAAGCGACCGCCAAGAAGAGCCAGTTCGGCTTCTACTACGGCGGAATGTTCGCAGGCCGCAATGCCTTCGCTGACTTGACCGCTGCCAACACGACTGGAGCGCCCATCTCTTGCGCCCCGGGGCAGCCTCTACTAAACAAACCGTGCATCGGTTTTGGCGGAACAAATTCACCCACCACCGCAAACCGCTCCATTCAGGAAGGATCGTTCGATTGGACTCAGACTTTCTGGAAGAGCCCGCAATACGGCGCCGTGTTGCTGGTAACCCAAACCTCTTATGTGACCCGTTCGCCATGGTTTGTGCCCGCCGGAGCGCCTAAGAATGCCCACCTGATGATGGGCTATGTCAGCATGAAGTACGTGCTGCCGTAAACTCACTTCACTTTGACTAACAGAGCGCCGGCTTAAAGCCGGCGCTTCTTTTTTTGCCGCTTCGCTCCAAACCTCGCCGCCATAGTTTGAGGCAGTAAAATGCTGTTGTGGCATTCACCGCTCACATTCGTTGGACTGCCTGCCTGTTTGTCATGCTCGCTAGTCCCATAGTAAGCGTGGCCCAGGGGCTCGCTCAGCACGCTCGCGTCGAATTGATCGCGCGCCAGGAATCTGTGCAGCCTGGCTCCGATTTGCAACTAGGTGTGCATTTCATACTGGAACATGGCTGGCACATTTACTGGATCAACCCCGGAGACTCCGGCCAACCACCGTCTTTTAAATGGCACTGGCCCCCAGGTTTCAACGCGGGCGAAATCCAGTGGCCGCGTCCCGAGCGGATGCAGCCGAGCAGGGAACTGGTGGACTACGGCTACCACACCGAGGTCTTGCTGCCGCTTACCATTCACACTCCATCCAGCGTCAGAAGCGACACGCCGATAGAAATTAGCGCGGAAGTTAAGTGGCTCGTCTGTCGCGAGGTATGTATTCCTGAGCACGCCAGGCTGCGCCTGCTCTTGCCTGTGGCAGCGATCGCTAGAAAAAACCAGCAATGGGCGCAGCTATTTGACAAGACCAGGAAACTCCTTCCGCGACCTTTACCTCGTGATTGGAAGGCAAGCGCCACGTCAGCAAAAGACAAATTTTTGCTGACGATACGTACGGGCAAGCCAATTACAAAAGCAGAATTCTTTCCTCTTGATCCCGGACAGATCGATAGTCCCGCTCCGCAGATATTTCGGTCGTCAAATATGGCCGCTACGATGACCCTGAAGAAATCTGACCTGTTAGTCAAGCCGATTACAATCCTGCGCGGTGTGCTGGTCATCCGCGGAGGCCCGGCCTACCGGATTGAAGCGCCGGTGCGGCAGCCGATACAATAGTTGCGAACGCACGCCTGTACCTGAAGGAGCCGCGATGAAAAATCCACGTCGATTTATTTTGTCCGCATGTGCGCTGCTGGCGCTGATTGCGTCGGCGTTTGCCGTCAAGGTTGGAGATCCGGCTCCCGGCTTCACCGCCGTGGACAGCAACGGCAAGCAACAACGCCTGTCTGATTACAAAGGCAAGTACGTGGTCCTGGAGTGGCACAATCAGGGTTGTCCTTACACCAAGAAGCATTATGAGAGCGGAAACATGCAGCGCCTGCAAAAAGAGTGGACAGGCAAGGGCGTGGTCTGGCTCACGGTAATTTCTTCCGCTCCCGGAACGCAGGGCTTTGTCACACCATCGCAGGAAAATGATTACCTGAAAACGGTGAGCGCCAACCCCACCGCCGTGCTGATGGATCCCGGAGGATCTCTGGGCCATCTCTACGCTGCGAAGACAACGCCGCATATGTTCATCGTGGACCCCAATGGAACGCTGATCTATAACGGCGCCATTGACGATCATCCGACCTCTGACAAAGGCGACATTGCCAATTCCAAGAACTACGTTTCCATTGCGTTGCAGGAAGCCACGGGCGGCAAGCCGGTGTCTGAGGCTGCGACGCGTCCTTACGGCTGCTCCGTAAAGTACAAGGATTGAGGTCTTACTCCCACGATGCGCCTTTCCGCCGACTTGCTGGATGCTATTCAGCGGGAGACTGACAAAGTAGACCGGCGCACACTTGCGCGGGCGACGGCGCAACTCACTGAGCATTATCAGGCCGCTGAGTTCTCCACACCTGTCGTTGCTACCGAGGCGCATCGCGCCGCTTACCTCGCCGTGAGATTTCCTGCCACGTATGCTGCAGCGCGCCGCGTCTTTGCCGAAATCAACTTGCGCGTGCCGATGGCCGCGATTGCCAGTATGCTCGACCTTGGCGCCGGTCCAGGCACGTGTCTGTTTGCTGCCGCTGAAGAGTTCCGCCTTCTCCGACACGCCACGTTGGTTGAGGCCGACGCCAATTGGCTTACCCTGGGCAAACGACTGGCGGAACAAACTGCTTCGCCGCTGGTCCAACAGGCACAATGGCTCAGGCAGGATCTGCGTTCCGGCTTGTCCTGTCAGAAGCATGATCTGGTGGTGATCTCTTATACGCTCGGAGAGCTGCCGCAACCCGCGGCAGAAGCGGTGCTGCGCAAAGCCTGGAATTGTGCAAACAAGTTTCTGGTGGTGATTGAGCCGGGAACGCGCCGCGGTTTTGCCGCTATCAATGCCGCGCGATCCTCTTTGCTTGCGAACGCCGCGAACATTATCGCTCCGTGCCCACATCATAGCGCGTGTCCCATGGCGTTGGCCGGCGACTGGTGTCATTTTGCCCAGCGGGTGGAGCGGACCTCTCTGCACCGGCAATTGAAAGGTGGAGATCTGGGTTATGAGGATGAGAAATTTTCTTACTTCGTAGCTGGCAAGGGTGATGTGTCGCCGATGGAAGCGCGCATCGTTCGCCATCCTCGCAAGCATGGCGGCCACGTTAAGCTTGTGCTCTGCACGTCCGAAGGCCAGATCGAAAACCGCACGGTGACGCGTTCCAGCAAAGAGGCGTACAAGCGTGCCCGCAAAGCTGAATGGGGCGATAGCTGGATTGAATAGCGCAAAATTGTACCGCATAGTTCACTCCACTTTTGTAGATGTCCATCACGCCCGCCATCTGAGATGATAGCGGGATGATCCTGCTCACCAGCGTGCTTCCTTTCCTGCAATGGATGGTCAACTTTATTCAGTGGGCCAAGGGCATGGGCGCCGCCGGAGGCGCTTTATATGCCCTGTTTTACATTCTGGGCACCGCACTCTTTTTTCCCGGACTTCCGCTCACGCTGGGCGCCGGTTTTCTTTACGGCGCAATCATCGGGATCCTGGTGGTTTCACCGGCAAGCGTAGCCGGGGCCACCCTGGCATTTCTCATCGCGCGTTATGTTGCGCGAGACTGGGTGACCCGCCGGCTCAAAAAATATCCGCAGGCCGCGGCTCTCGACCGTGCTATTGAAAAGAATGGTTTCAAGGCGGTCGTCCTGCTTCGCCTGCAACCAGTGCTTCCATTCAACATTCTTAACTACGCTCTGGGACTCACCAGCATCCGCCTGCGCGATTACATGCTGGCTTCATGGATCGGCATGTTTCCTGCGACCGTCCTCTATGTGTATCTTGGCTCCATCATGAACGATATTTCTGACCTTCTGCGCGGACGCCCCAACTCCGGCATGGCCGGAAGATTCTTGCTGTGGGGCGGTCTGGCGGCGATCGTCGTCCTGGTCTGGTGGCTTGGCCGCATCGCAAAAAAAGCGTTGCATGAAGAAATGGGCCCGGATTCCAGGGCGGCCATGAAACAATAAGTAACCTTTGTTGACGACGAGCCACTCGCACCAGCCCAAGATTTGAAGATCTGAGATAGAAAAGAACTCTTATGCCGGAAGCCATCGTCTGTATTTTCGCTAAACCGCCAATTCCCGGCTCGGTGAAGACGCGTCTTATCCCGGAACTTGGCCCTGACCGCGCGGCGGAACTGGCTGAAGCTTTCCTGGAAGACACGGTCGCGATGGTCCGCACGCTCGATTGGGCAGAGTGCATTATTGCCGCCACCAAAACTTTCGAGCGCAGTTACTTCAAGCCTGAAGAAGTGTGGCTGCAGTCGGAAGGCGATCTGGGTGACCGTCTGGAAAAAGT